>DATBGJ010000466.1:0-2211 GCA_036558045.1 Thermoanaerobaculia bacterium | reverse complement strand
GGGTGAACTGAGGGAAGGGGTAAACTTAAATGCCGATGTCTTTCCGCTCCAGCTTTGCGAGCCTCGCGGCCGTCCTCCTCGTGGGTTGCAGCGGCCATGTCGTCTACAAGGCGCCGAACTACGCCTGCAAGCCGTTCGACTTCAAGCACCCGCCGGCGTGCACCGCACCGGACCGGACGGCGGCGGGCGGCGAGGAGGTGGCGATCCGCTATCTCGGGGCGGGCGGCGTTGCGATCCGCTGGCGCGGAGAGATCCTGCTCACGGCGCCGTTCTTCTCCAACTACGGATTTCCCCGTGTGCTATTCGGCCGGCTCAAGCCGAACGGGGACGCCATCAAGGACGGGATGGCGGAGATCCCGCCGGCCGCGGTGGGAGCGATCCTCGCCGGCCATGCCCACTACGATCACCTCGGAGACCTCCCCATCGTGGCCCGGGAGCACGCGCCGCGCGCCGGGATCTACGTCAACGACAGCGGCCTGAACCTCCTCGCGCATGCCCTCGGCGGCAGGGTGAAATCCCTGGAGAGGAGCCTCGAATCCCCGATCCGGCTGGAGGACGCGGCGGGACGGAGCTTGCCGTTCCGCGTCCGGGCGGTCGCTTCCGAGCACGCCCCTCACTTCCTGCGCTACCACTGGGCGGGCGGGCCTGTGAAGCGCCCATGGACTGAAGAATGGGAGCGGCTGCGGCTCTGGCACATGCGGAGCGGCACGACCCTCGCCTATGTCATCGATCTGCTGGGCGAAGGGGGCGCGGTCCGCTACCGCATCTATTACCAGGACGCGGCGAGCGGCGACCACGTCGGCGTGCCGCGCGAAGACGGGCGCCCCTACGACCTGGCGATCCTCTGCATCGCCTCGCACAACTGGGTCGAGGACGCTCCCCAGGCCCTCCTCGGCAGGCTCCGGCCGCGCCACGTCCTCGTCGCTCATTACGAGGACTTCTTCCGCCGCGGCAAGAATCGTCCTTTCGTTCCGCTGTTGACGAACCGGCTCGCAAATCGGTATCTGGTGCGGGTCCAGGACAGCCTGCGAGGACAGGGACAGCTTCCCGCCGGCCCCGTCGGGACCGTCTGCGGTCCCTCGGGTGCGGAGTGGACGATCCCCCTGGCCGGCGAGGAGGTGCGCTTCCAGCCGGGCTCCGGAACGACGCAGAGCTGCCCTTGAAGGAATGAAACGCCGGGACCTTCAGCAGCGCCTGTAATGCAGCGGCCGCGGAATCGGCGCACCGCGGCCGTCGAAAACAGGCGTGCAGCGGCGAAGTCCTGTATGAGGTGACTCCATGGTTCGATCCTCCTCCAAGATCTGCGCTCTCGTGATCCTCCTCGCCGCGCCGCCGGCAGCGCGGGGTGCGCTGTACTCCGAGCCGCACTGCGACGACCTGTTGCCCGAGGTGCTCAACGTCGGTCTGCCGCGGGTGCCGGGATTGGATCTCGGAGCCGTGCGCGAGGCCGCTCGCCAGCGCCTCACCG
This sequence comes from Thermoanaerobaculia bacterium, assembly GCA_036558045.1. GTDB lineage: Bacteria > Acidobacteriota > Thermoanaerobaculia > Multivoradales > UBA5704 > DATARR01. The sequence goes on along the minus strand of DATBGJ010000466.1, from coordinate 743 downwards.
AGCTCTACAGGCCCCTCGACGTGTGCGCCGGCCGCAAGCGGCTGCAGGTCAACATCGCCATCGGCTGCGACTACCAGATCCTCGACTGGCTCGGGCAGGGCCTCATCGACGTGGCGGTGGTGCCGGACCTGAGCCTGTACCTGCTCGGCCGCGACGGCGTGAAGCTGCTGGAGCCGCCGGTGGCCCCAGACGGGCTGAACGACATTCTCGCGCCCTGGGAGGCCCGCCTGCGCTCCCGGAGCTTCGCGGCCGGGGCGTGGACCGACAGGCCGGAGCCGGAACGGGATTTCGAGAGCCTCCGCTGGCAGCTCTGGTGCGGCGCTCTCGCCAAGGGCGCGCCGGGCACCGCGCCGGGCTCCGACCGCCGGCGGTGCGCGGAGATCGCCCGCGGGCCGGAGTACCGGCTCGCCCTGACCTCCCACCTCTCCACGGGCGGTTTCCTGCGGCCGGTCTCCCGGACGGCGGTGTGGCTGGCGGACCGGCTGGCGGCGGCGAAGCTCGACCCTGGCGGCAAAAAGGGCAGGGAGCTGGCGGACCGCTTCTGGGCGGCGTTTTTCGACCACGCGCGCTTCACCCTCGACGGCACGCTGGCCGAGGGGCCGGCTGCCGGCAAGCTGATCGAGATCGCCGCCGACGCGGTGCCCGCCGGAGCGTCCGCCGCGCCGGCCTATCGGAATCATCTGGTGATCACGGCGCGGGCCGCCGACGCGATCTTCAACGGCCATGCCTTTCCCCGCCCCGCC
>DATBGJ010000465.1:0-11843 GCA_036558045.1 Thermoanaerobaculia bacterium | reverse complement strand
TCCCTATCAGGAAGCCGAGACCTCGCTGCTGGTGCGGGCCCAGGAGTCGGCGGCGCTCGACGCCGTGGCCTCCGGCGGCATGACGGCCGTGGTGACCACGCCGCGGGCCCTTTTCCGCCGCCTGCCGACCCGCGAGGCCTTCCACAGCGCCGGGCTCACCATCCGTCCCGGCGAGGACCATCCGATCGAACGGCTGACCGCCCACCTCGTCCGCCACGGCTTCCGGCGCACGGACCTGGTCTATGAAGTGGGCGATTTCGCCGTGCGCGGAGGCATCGTGGACGTCTTCCCTCCCGGCGACGATTCTCCCGTGCGGCTGGACCTCTTCGGCGATACGGTCGAATCCATTCGCTGGTTCGATCCGCAGTCGCAGCGCTCGGAGGACACGCTGGACGCCGTCCGCATCCTGCCGCTGTCGCTGTTCCCCGCCGGAGCGGAGGAGGCGCGGCTCCTCGCGGACCTGCTGACCGGGGGCGAGACGGCGGATCCGGACTGGGGTCCCGAGGCGGCCGAGCTGCTGGAGTCGCTGCGCACGCGCGGCGAGTTTCCGGGCTGGGAGAACTACCTGCCGCTGCTCGCCGAGCGGACCGCCTCGCTGCCGGAGGTGATGCCGGAGCCCCTGGTGCTCGCGGTGGATCCGCCGGCCCTGGAGGCGGAGGTGACGCATCACGCCGAGCGGCTGCAGGCGGACTTCGCGGCGCGCCGGGATCACGGACGGCTGGCGGTGCCGCCCGAGATCCTCGAGCAGCCGGCCGAGGAGGTGCGCGAGACGCTGGCCGCGGCGGCAGTGCGCCTGCGCGACCTGGTGGTCGGCGGCGCGCCCGGCGGCCCGCAAGGCATCGACTTCCGGGGCGCGCTGACGGATCTCTTCCACGGCCAACTGCCGCGCTTCCCGCAGGAGGTGGACACCGCCCGCGCCCGCGGCGAGCGCTGCCTCGTGGTGGTCTCCGCAGCCCATCGGCGACGCATCGAGGAGCTGCTCGAGGGCCGCGAGGTGCGGCTCGGGCGGGGCGGCGTCGAGCTGGTGGCCGGCGACCTGGGACGCGGCTTCCGCCTGCCGCCGGCCGGCGTCGTGGTCTACGGCGAGCAGCAGCTCCTGCCGCAGGCGAAGCTGCAGCGACGGCCGGGCCGCGCCCGCTTCGGCCCCTTCCTCTCCGGCCTGCGCGATCTCAAGGTGGGCGACTACGTGGTGCACGTGGACCACGGCATCGGCCAGTTCGTGGCGCTCCGTTCGGTGGGCGGCGACGGGGACGGCGCCGCGGCCCTGCCGCCGGCGGTGCGCGATCTGGCGAGCGCCGGGGCGGCGGCCGAGACCGAGGTGATGGAGATCTCCTACGCCGCCGGCAAGCGCCTGCTGCTCCCCCTCTCGCGCATCGACCAGGTACAGAAGTACAGCGGCATCGAAGGCGTGGCGCCGCGGCTCGACCAGCTCGGCGGCACCTCGTGGAACCGCACCAAGGCGCGGGTCAAGAAGGGCATGCGCGACATGGCCGACGAGCTGCTCAAGCTCTACGCCGAGCGCCAGGTGGCCCGCGCGCCGGCGATGCCGCAGGACACCGACCTGCTGCACCAGTTCGAGGCCGCCTTCGTCTACGAGGAGAGCCCCGATCAGATCGAAGCGATCGCCACCATCAAGGAGGACCTGCAGCGCGAGCGGCCGATGGACCGCCTGCTCTGCGGCGACGTCGGCTACGGCAAGACCGAGGTGGCGATGCGGGCCGCCTTCAAGGCCGTGGACGGCGGCTATCAGGTGGCGGTGCTGGCGCCGACGACCATCCTGGCCGATCAGCACCTGGAGACCTTCAGAAAGCGCTTCGATGGTTTTCCCATTCAGATCGAGATGGTCTCGCGCTTCCGCTCGCCGCAGGAGATGCGCGAGCTCAAGAAGCGCCTGGGCGAAGGCAAGGTGGACATCCTCGTCGGCACCCACCGGCTGCTGTCGAAGGACATCCAGTTGCCGCGCCTGGGCCTGCTCATCGTCGACGAGGAGCAGCGCTTCGGCGTCGCCCAGAAGGAGCGGCTGAAGCAGCTCAAGAAGAACGTCCACGTGCTCGCCATGTCGGCGACGCCGGTGCCGCGCACCCTGCAGCTCTCGCTCGCCGGAGTGCGGGACCTCTCGGTGATCGAGACGCCGCCCAAGGACCGCATGGCGGTGGAGACGGCGATCCTGCCCTACGACGACCGATTGGTGCGCGAGGCGATCGAGCTGGAGATCGAGCGCGGCGGACAGGTGTATTACGTTTATAACAGGGTGGAATCGATCGAGGAGCGGCTGAGCAAGCTGCGCGAGATCGTCCCCGGCGTGCGGGTGACGGTGGGCCACGGCCAGCTCAACGAAGAGGAGCTGGCGCGGCGTATGCACGCCTTCACTCGCGGCGATTTCGACGTGCTGCTCGCCTCGACGATCATCGAGAACGGCATTGACATCCCCAACGTCAACACCATGATCGTGCACCGGGCGGACCGCTTCGGCCTGGCGCAGCTCTATCAGCTCCGCGGCCGCGTGGGGCGGAGCAACCAGCTCGCCTACTGCTATTTCCTGGTGCCGGAGGACCGGGTGCTCTCCGAGCAGGCGCGCAAGCGGCTCGCCGCCCTGCGCGAGTTCTCGGACCTCGGCGCCGGCTTCCGCATCGCGGCGCGCGACCTGGAGATCCGCGGCGCCGGCAACCTGCTGGGCGGCGAGCAGAGCGGCCACATCGGCGCGGTGGGCATCGAGACCTATCTCAAGCTGCTGGAGGAGACGGTGCGCGAGCTGCGCGGCGAGAGCGTGGAGGAGGCGCCGTCGGTGGCGCTCGACCTGCCGGTGCCGATGTCGATCCCGCAGGACTACGTGGACGACGCGAACCTGCGCATGGAGCTCTACCGCAAGATCGCCGAAGAGCCGGAGCGGCAGATGCTCGCCGAGCTCGCCGACCGTTTCGGTCCGCCGCCGGAGGCGGTGGAGACGCTGGTGGAGGTGGCGGCGCTCAAGCGGCTCGCCGAGTCGCTGCGCGTGCAGTCGATCGCCGCCAAGAACGGCGAGCTGGTCATCCGCCTGCGCCGCGACGCGCGGATCGACGTCGAGCGGCTGATCGAGATGGTCTCTTCGCTGCCCGGAGCGAGCTTCAGCCCCACCGGCGTCCTGACGCTGCCGGGCGGCGGCGGACGGCAGCTCGTGGCGACGGCGCGGGAGACCTTGGAGGGGTTGGCGCAGTGAGGAAGCCCTCTGCCCTCCGCGGCCCTCACTCCCCCGGCCCCTCTCTCCCCGAGGGAGAGAGGGGAGAAAGAACGGAAAACCCTGCGCTTCTTCTTTTCTCCCTCCTCTCCCTCGGGGAGAGGAGGGGTAGGGGAGGTGAGGGCCGCGGAGGCAAGACCTCTCCAATAAAGCATCTTTGGAAGTTGACTCCGCTGCTCCTGGTGGTCGTCGCCTGCCAGCGCTCCACCCCGCCGCCGGCGCCGGACGCCGTGGCGCGCATCGGCGGCTCCGACGTGCGGTACGCCGAATTCGAGAGCTATCTGGACCGCACCGTGGGCGACGGCGGCGGCGTGCTCGGCAGCGACGTGCTCTCCGAGCTGTTCGACCAGTTCCTCGACGAACGGCTGCTGGCGCGGGTCGCCGCCGACCGCAAGCTGGTACGGCAGACCGGCGGCGCGGCGGGGTCGCGCCGCGCCATCGAGGCCCTGCTCGAGCACGACCTGCCGCGCGAGCCCGCCGCCGCGGAGGTCGCCGGCTACTACCAGGCGCACCGCGGGGAGTTCTCGCGCCCGGAGCGGGTGCGCGTGCGGCAGATCCTCACCGAGGACCGGTCGACCGCGGAGCGCGCGCTGCGCGAGATCGCCGCCGGGTCCGCTTTCGACGAGGTGGCGCGGCGGCTCTCGCGCGACCCGAGCGCCGCCGCCGGCGGCGATCAAGGAGAGCTCGCGCGGGCCGACCTGCCTCCCGCCTTCGCGGACGTCATCTTTACCCTGAAGCCGGGCGAGGTGAGCGGCCTGGTGCCGGCCGAGTACGGCTTCCACATCTTCCAGGTCACCGAGCGCCAGCCGGCCGAGGTGGTGTCCCTCGCGCAGGCGCGCGGCGAGATCGTCGCCAAGCTGCGCCAGCAGCGCGCCGACCGCCTCCTGCGGTCGCTGGTCCAGCAAGCCAGAACCCGTTACAATGTCGTGGTTTACGAGCGGAATCTGCCGTTCGGATACGCCGGCTCTTATAAGGAATCCCATGCGCAGAACACTGGTTAGCCTCGCCCTCCTCTGCACCCTGGCCCCGTCCCTCCAGGCCGAAGTGCTCAACCGCATCGTGCTGCGCGTCAACGACCGCATCGCGACGCTGCTCGACTATCGCCAGCGCCGCGAGGAGATGGTGCGCGAGATCCTGCGCCGCGAGCAGGATCCGGACGAGCGCCAGCGGCTCCTCGGCCAAGCCGGAGAGCTCGTGTTCGCCGACATGTTCCGCGAGCTGCTCCTGGAGTCGCGGGCCGATCAGCTCGCCGTCGAGGTCAACGACGCGCAGGTCGACGCCGCCATGGGCCAGCTCCGCGAGAGCTACAACATCAAGACCGACGAGGAGTTCGCGGCAGCCCTGGCGCAGTCCGGCATGACCGAGCAGCAGCTCCGGGCGCAGCTCCGCAACACCCTGCGCATCCGGGAAACGCAGGGCCGCGAGGTGCAGGGCCGCGTCAAGGTGGACGAGGAGGACCTCCGCCGCTACTACCGCAAGAACCTCGAGCAGTTCCGCCAGCCTGAGCAGGTGCAGCTCAACGAGATCGTGGTGCTCGACGAGGACGGCGCCCCGGCCGAGGAGCGGCCCAAGATCGCCGCCGAGATCCGCGCCAAGGTGACGGCCGGCACGCCGCTGGCCGACGCCGTCGCCGACTACGCGGAGAAGGGCGTGACGAGCAACGTCATCGAGCTCGGCTGGGTGTCGCCCGGCGATCTCGACAAGAACCTCGAGACCGCCGTCTGGAAGCTGCCGAAGGGCGCGGTGAGCGAGCCGGTGGCGGCGCGCGGCGGGCTCCACCTGGTGCAGGTGATCGATCGCCGCGAGTCGCGCATCCCGCCCTTCTCCGAGGTTCAGCCGGCGATCCAGCAGCGCGAGGAGGAGCGCGTCTTCCGCGAGGAGGTCACCAAGTACATGGTGGAGCTGGAGAAGAAGTCGCTCATCGTCGCCAACCCGCCGGAGGAAGCGGCCGGCTTCCGCCGCCAGCTCGCGACCACTCCCGCCGAAGAGGACATCGAAGGGCTCGGCGCCGCGCCGCCGGCTCCCGCGGGCGCGCCGGCGCCCGTGATCGATCCCACGAAACCGGGCGCCCTGCCGACGCCAAAGCCGATCGACACCACGGTGCCGGAGATTCCTCCGCCGGCGCCGCCACCGCCGCCCGCGGACTGAGGCTCCGCAAAAAAGGGACAACAGCGACAACAGGGACGACAGGGACAGCAGGACTGTCTCTGCTGACCCTGTCGTCCCTTGGGTCTCTTTTTGGCCATGAATATTACGCCTCATTTTTACTTCCAGAAGATCCCGCTTGCGCTCATGGTGGTTTTTCGTGGAAAAAAATGGACAAAAGTGGAGTGAACTGTTAGGATTCCGCCTCAGACAGCAGTCTTGTGAGGGCAGGTCCCAATGTTCCGTGGAAGTGCTTCGACGAAGATCGACGACAAGGGTCGCCTCAAGATCCCGAGCGACTTCCGGCGTCTGCTGGAGGAGCGCTACGGTCCCGATCTCTTCGTCACCTCGGTGAAGGGCGAATCGGCGCTGCTCTATCCGCTGCCGGTGTGGGAGGAGATCGAGCAGCGTCTGGCGGCGATGCCGGCGACGGATCCCACCAAGCTTCGCTTTCTGGAGCGGGCCAACTACTTCGGGCAGCAGGTGCGGCTGGACGTGCAGGGGCGGATCCTGGTCCCGCAGATCCTGCGCGAGAGCGCGGTGATCGAAGGCGACGTGGTGGTGAGCGGCCAGCTCAACCATCTCACGGTGTGGAACCACGAGCGCTTCGCCAGGCGGTTGCAGGAGCAGCCCTTTACCGACGAGGACTTCCATGCCCTCAGCCTGCAGGGAATCTGAGCCGGCTGGCGCATGGGTGGAGGGAGGCGGAACGAGCCGTTGGCGGTCGAGCACCTGCCCGTCCTGGTCGCGGAGACCCTCGAATGGCTGGCGCCCCGGCGCGGCGGCTGGTTCGTCGACGCCACGGTGGGCCTGGGCGGCCACGCCGAGGCGCTGTTGGAGGGGTCGCCCGACGTTCGCCTCGTCGGCATCGACCGCGACGCCGAAGCGCTCGCGCGGGCCGCGCAACGGCTCGCGCGCTTCGGCGGCCGCGTGCGCCTGGTGCGCGCCAACTTCCACTTCCTCGAGGCTGCGTTGGCGGGCTCAGGCGTCCGCGCCGTCGCGGGCGTGCTGGCCGACCTCGGAGTTTCCTCTTTGCAGCTCGAGACGGCGGCGCGGGGCTTCAGCTTCCGCCTCGACGGCCCGCTCGACATGCGGATGGGGATGAGCGACGTGACGGCAGCGGATCTGGTCAATACGACCGCGGAGGGAGAGTTGGAAAGAATCATCAGGGATTACGGGGAGGAGCGGCAGGCGCGGCGCATCGCCCGCGCCATCGTGCGGGCGCGGGAGGAGAAGCCCATCGAGACCACGGGCGAGCTCAAGCGCCTGGTCGACCGGGCGAAGGGGCCGCGCGCCGCGCGCGAGGAGCGGATCGATCCGGCGACGCGGGTCTTCCAGGCCCTGCGCATCGCGGTCAATCAGGAGCTGGCGGGCCTGGCGCGCTTCATCGAGGAGGCGGTGAGCATGCTGGAGACCGACGGCCGGCTGGTCGTCATCTCCTATCACAGCCTGGAGGACCGCATCGTCAAGAACACCATGCGCGACCTGGCGCGGGGCGAGATCGATCCGGTGACCGGCCGTTCGCGGTCGGAGAGCCAGTTGATCGAGGTGCTGACCCGCAAGCCGGTGCGGCCGAGCGAGGAAGAGGTGGCGTTCAATCCGCGCGCGCGCTCGGCCCGGCTGCGCGCCGCCCGGAGGTTGTAGAGACCCTTGCGCAGCGCGTACGCCTTCACCCGCCCGGTGGTCAACTCCTATCTCGTGCGCGAGCGCGACCGGCGGCGCCTGCGCGAGCTGGCGCTGGTCTTGCTGGTCGTCGTCTGTCTCGGCGGGGGGTTGCTGGCGTACACCTGGATTCATCTCGAAGTGACGCGCACGGGGTATCGCATCGACAGGCTGGAGCGGGAGCTGACGGAGCGCTCGCGCGAGGAGCGGCAGCTCCGGCTGGAGGCCGCCTACCTCGCGAGCCCCTCGCAGATCGAGCGGCGGTCGCGCCAGGAGCTGGGCATGCAGGCGCCGGCCCTGGAGCAGGTGGTGTTCTGGGAGGAGCTGCCGTGAGGCGTCTCGCCGTGGTCGCCGGCCTGGTCGCCGTGTGGGTGCTGCTCATCGCGGCCCGCCTCTACCATCTGCAGGTGGTGCGCTACGAGCACTACACGGGCAAGGCCGAGCGGCAGCAGCAGCGCGTCGTCACCCTCGATCCGCCGCGCGGCACGATCTACGACGCCCAGGGCCGCGAGCTGGCGGTCTCCGTGCAGGTCGACTCCGCCTACGCCGTGCCGCCGGAGATCGCGGACCCCGCCGCCGCGGCGCGCGCCCTCGCCGGCGCCGTGCCCGGCCTCGACGCCAAGCGGCTGGCGCGCCTGCTCGCGGCCGACCGCGAGTTCGTCTGGGTGGCGCGCAAGCTCGATCCGCCGGTGGCGGAGAAGGTGCGCCGGCTGGGGATCAAGGGCCTCTACTTCCTGCCCGAGAGCAAGCGCTACTACCCCATGGGCGAGCTCGCCGCGCAGGTGCTCGGCTGGGTGGGGACGGACAACCACGGGCTCGCCGGCCTGGAGCTGGTCTACGACGACGAGGTCGCCGGCAAGCCGGGCAAGCGGACGGTGCTGCGCGACGCCCGCCGCGGCACCGTGGTGTCGCCCGACCTCTCCTCCTCCGAGCCGGAGCCGGGGCACGACCTGCACCTGACGCTCGACGCCGCGGTCCAGCACATCGTCGAGCGCGAGCTGGCCGAGGCGGTGGCGAAGCGCGGCGCGAAGCGGGGGAGCGCCATCTTCCTCGATCCCGCGACCGGCGGCGTGCTGGCGATGGCCAACGTGCCCGCCTTCGACCCCAACGACTTCGGCCGCTATCCGCCGAGCCGCTGGCGCAACGCGGCGATCATGGACGTCTACGAGCCCGGCTCGACGTTCAAGATGGTCACCGCGGCGGCGGCCCTGGAGTCCGGCGTGGTGCAGCCGGAGGACGAGTTCGACTGCGAGATGGGCGGCATCACGCTGCTCGGCATCCGCATCCACGACCACAAGCCGTTCGGGCGGCTGACCTTCGCCCAGGTGATCGCCAAGTCGAGCAACGTCGGCGTCATCAAGGCGGCGCTGCTGGTCGGCAACGAGCGGTTCTACCGCACCATCCGCGGCTTCGGCTTCGGCCGGCTCACCGGCATCGATCTGCCCGGCGAGAGCGCCGGCATCCTGCATCCGCTGGAGAGCTGGGGCCCGCTCGCCAAGGCCTACATCGCCTTCGGGCAGGGGGTCTCGGTGACGCCCCTGCAGCTCGCCGCCGCCGCCGCCGCCGTGGCCGACGACGGTGAGCTGCTGCGCCCGCACGTGGTGGCGGCGGTCTCCCGCGGCGAGACGCGGGTGGCGAAGTTCGACCGGCCGCCGGTCGTCGGCAGGGCGATCTCCGCGAGCACCGCCCGGCAGCTCCAGGCGTTGCTCGAAGGCGTGGTGACGGCCGGCACGGGCCGCGGCGCCGCGGTGGCCGGCTACCGGGTGGCCGGCAAGACGGGCACGGCGCAGATCCCGGTGCGCGGCGGCTACCTGCGCAACTCCTATCTGCCGAGCTTCGTCGGCTTCGCTCCCGCCGACCGGCCGGTGCTGGTGGGCGTGGTGGCGATCGCCGAGCCCCAGGGTTTCGAGTATCACGGCGGCCAGGTGGCGGCGCCCGTCTTCGGCGCCATCGCCCGGCAGGTGCTGCTCTACCGCGGCGTGCATCCCGAGCGCGAGCGGCCGGCGTTCTGGCCCGGGCAGATGGTCCTGGCGAGCCAGCCGGCCGCGGCGGCGGCATCCACCACCGCCGCCTTCGCCGTCGACGACGACGTGCCGACCGACGGCGACGACCGGGCGCTGGAGGCCGGTCCGGACCCCGTGCTCTGGCGCGGGCCCGTTCCTGCCGCCGCTCCCGCGGTTGCCGAGCCGGGCAAAGCCGGCACCGAGAACGATCACTCTCCGTCCGAGGGAGGCCGCCCGCATGCGCCTCTCTGAGCTCGTGCGCGGCCTGCCGATCGCCGGCGGTCCGGGAGCAGACCCCGAGATCACAGGGGTGGCGCACGACTCGCGGACGGCCGCGCCGGGCGACCTCTTCGTGGCATTGCCCGGCCAGCGCTTCGACGGCCGCGCCTTCGCGGCGCAGGCCGCGGCGCGGGGAGCCGTGGCCGTCGTCGGACCGGAGCGGGGCGATGCCGCGGCGGGCCTCGCCGTTCCGTGGCTGGTGACCGCCGAGCCGCGCGCCGTCCTCGGTCCGCTCGCGGCGCGCGTCTACGGCCATCCGGACGCGGAGCTGACCCTCGCCGGCGTCACCGGCACGAACGGCAAGTCGACGGTCGCCACCCTGATCGCGGCGATCCTGGAGGCGGCGGGCCGGCCGGCGGGGTTCCTCGGCACGCTGGGCTACCGCTTCCACGATCGCGCCTACGCCGGCGGACATACGACGCCCGAGGCCTCCGACCTGTTCCGCACGCTGCGCAAGATGCGGGACGACGGCGCCGCGGCGGTGGCGATGGAGGTCTCCTCGCACGCTCTCGACATGGGGCGGGTGGCCGGCGTCTCCTTCGACGCCGCGGTGTTCACCAACCTCACCCGCGATCACCTCGATTACCACCATGATCTGGAGGACTACTTCGCGGCCAAGCGCAAGCTGTTCGCTCACCTGAAGCCGCGCGGCCGGGCGGTGGTGAACGTGGACGACCCCTACGGGCGCCGCCTCGCCGCCGAGCTGCCGGGCGCGCTGACGTTCGGCGAGGGCGGCGGCGTCCAGGCCCGGAATGTCGAATTCTCGACGGCCGGCATCCGCGGGATCCTCTCGACGCCGCGCGGCGAGCTGCCGTTCTCCTCGGCGCTCCTCGGGCGCTACAACCTGTCGAACCTGCTGGCCGCCGCGGCTGCGGCGGAGGCGCTGGAGCTGCCGCATGCCGCGGTCGCCGCCGCCTTCGCCGCGCAGCGTCCGGTGCCGGGCCGCATGGAGCCGGTGGACCGCGGCCAGCCGTTCCCGGTCTACGTGGACTACGCGCACACCGACGCCGCCCTGGAGGCGGCGCTGCGCTCGGCGCGCGAGATGGTCGGCGTCGATCGCGTCGCGGTGGTCTTCGGCTGCGGCGGCGACCGCGACCGCGGCAAGCGGCCGTTGATGGGCAAGGTGGCCGGCGAGCTGGCCGACCTGCCCATCGCCACCTCGGACAACCCGCGCAGCGAGGATCCGCTCGCCATCCTCGCCGCCGTCGAGCAGGGGCTCGCGGCGAGCGGCAACCAAGGCTACCGCCTGATCCCGGACCGCCGCGCGGCGATCCGCGAAGCCATCCTCGCCGCACAGCCCGGCTGGGCCGTGCTGGTGGCCGGCAAGGGACACGAGCGGGAGCAGATCGTGGGCGACGAGAAACTGCCGTTCTCCGATCTCGAGGAGATCGGCAAGGCCCTGGAGGAGCGCTTTGGCTCGGCTGTCGGTCGATGAGGCGGCGCGCGCGGTCGGCGGCCGCATCGCGGCCGGCGCGGCGGACGCCATGATCGAAGGCGCGGCGATCGATTCGCGCGCCGTGCGCGGCGGCGAGCTGTTCTTCGCCTTCGCCGGCGAACGCACGGACGGCCACCGCTTCGTCGCCGACGCGCTGACGCGCGGCGCCGCGGCCGCCATGGTGCAGGAAGACCTGCCGGCGCCGGCGCGGGGCGCGCTCATCCGCGTACCGGACACTTTCAAGGCCCTGCACGATCTGGCGCGGCACGTGCGCACGCGCACGCCGGAGAAGCTTGTCGGTATCACGGGCTCGGCCGGCAAGACCACCACCAAGGAGCTGCTGGCGGCGATGCTGGCGCGCCGCTTCCGCGTCGCCTGGACGAAAGGCAACCTGAACAACCTCTACGGCTATCCTCTCTCGCTGCTCAACGTGCCGGACGGCACCGAGTGGATGGTCGCCGAGATGGGGATGTCTTCGGCGGGCGAGCTGCGGCAGCTCTCGCTGCTCGGCCGGCCGGACGCCGCGCTCTTCACCGTCGTGCGCCCGGTGCATCTGGAGTTCTTCGACAGCGTGCGGGCGATCGCCGAGGCGAAGTCCGAGCTGCTCGCGGGCTTGGCTCCGGACGGCTTCATCGTCGCCAACGCCGACGACCCCGAGGTGGCGCGCATCGCCGCGCGGCACGGCGCCCGCGTGATCTGGTACGGCCTGCGCGCCGAGACGGCGGACGTCCGGGCGCGCGATCTCGTCCCCGAGCCCGACGGCGGCATCGGCAGCCGTTTCCGTCTGGAGGCGGGAGGCGCCGCGGTCGAGGTACGCCTGCCCCTCCACGGCCTCTACAACGTCGAGAACTGCCTCGCCGCGGCGGCCTGCGCCTGGGCGCTCGGCCTGCCGCTGGAAGAGATCGCCGCCGCGGTGCGCGAGGTGAAGCCGGCGGCCATGCGCGGCGTCGTGCACCGGGCGGCGGCGGGCTTCACGCTGATCGACGACTCCTACAACTCCAATCCCGACGCGGTCGGCAAGGCGCTGGACGGCGCGGCGCTGTTGCCGGGCAACCGGCGGATCGCGGTGCTCGGTGACATGCGCGAGCTGGGGCCGGAGGGGCCG
>DATBGJ010000464.1:0-3343 GCA_036558045.1 Thermoanaerobaculia bacterium | reverse complement strand
GGCCGGATTCCGACCTCGTGGGCGGACGGCTCGCATCGCTGGGACGGCTGGCTGGCGCCGGAGGAGGCGCCGCGCATCGTCGATCCGCCTGCCGGACAGCTCTGGACCGCCAACGCCCGCGCGGTGGACGGCGAGATGCTGGCGAAGATCGGCGACGGCGGCTACATGCTCGGCGCCCGCGCCCGGCAGATCCGCGACGATCTGAGGAAGCTGGAGAAGGCGACGCCGCGCGATCTGCTCGCCATCCAGCTCGACGACCGCGCCCTCTTCCTGGAGCGCTGGCGCGGACTGCTGCTGAGCGCCTTGACGCCGCGGGCCGTGGCCGCAGATCCGCGGCGCCGCGAGCTGCGGCGGCTGGTGGAGACCACCTGGACCGGCCGCGCGTCGATCGACTCGGTCGCCTACCGCGCCGTGCGCGGGTTCCGGAGCTTCCTGGAGGAGCAGGTCTTCACCTCGCTGACCTGCCAGGGGAACGTGCCGGAAGAGGAACGCTTCGGGCCGACCGAGCAGTTCGAGGGGCCGCTCTGGCGGCTGGTCACCGAGCGCCCCGCCCATCTGCTCGATCCGAAATTCAGGAGTTGGGACGAGCAGCTCCTCGCCGCCGTGGACGCCCTGCTGGAGGTTTACGCCAAGCAGGGCCCGAACCTCGCCGAGCGCACCTGGGGCGAGCGCAATACGACGCACATCCGTCATCCGTTGAGCCAGGCCCTGCCGTTCGTCGGCCGCTGGCTCGACGTGCCGTCGCGGCAGCTCCCCGGAGACGAGGACATGCCGCGCGTGCAGGGCCTGCGCTACAGCGCTTCGGAACGGCTGGTGGTCTCTCCCGGCCACGAGGAAGCCGGCTTCTTCCACATGCCGGTGGGCGAGAGCGGCCATCCGCTCTCACCGTATTACCGCAAGGGCCACGAGGCGTGGGAGGAAGGACGGCCGACGCCATTCCTCCCCGGTCCCGCGGTGCACCGGCTGCGGCTCCTGCCCGCTTCCTAGCGCAGCCTGTGTGCTAGCATCCGCCGCGGATTCTTCGAAAGGAGGCCACCTTGGCCGAACCGGCTACCGGACCTCGCCATCAACCCTTCGTTCCCGAAACGGTTTCGATGACGGAGTTCACGCTGCGCGCCCTGATCCCCGGTCTGCTCATGACGGTCGTGCTCGGCGCCGCCAACGCCTATCTGGGCCTGCGCGCCGGGATCACCATCGCCGCCACCTACCCGGCCGCGGTGATCAGCATGGCGGTCTTGCGCCTGTGGAAGGGCTCCATCCTCGAGGAGAACATCGCCCGCACGGCCGGCTCGATCGGCGAGTCCGTCGCGGCCGGCGCCATCTTCACCCTGCCGGCCTTCGTCATCGCCGGCGTGTGGCCGTCCTTCGCGCCGGAAGACGCGTATTGGAAATCGACGGCCCTGATGCTGGTGGGCAGCGTTCTCGGCGTCCTCTTCGTCTCGCTGGTGCGCCGCGTGATGGTCGAGGACCGCGAGCTTCCCTTTCCCGAATCGGTGGCCGCCTCGGAGATCCACAAGGCAGGGCAGCAAGGCGCCCGGGCGGCCAAGTACCTCTTCTACAACATGGGATTCGGCGCGCTGATCTACATCCTTGGAGTGTTCAAGCTTTTCGCGCCGGACAAGGATCTCTTGTTCCGCATCGGTTCTCTCGGGGGTGCGGTCCGATTGGGCGCCGGCGCCGACGCTCCCGCGGTGACCACGGGCGGCGTCACCACCTTCGCGGCGCCCACCGTGAGCCCAGCCTACATCGGCGTCGGCTACATCATCGGCCCCGAGCTCGCCGCGCTCAACTTCTCCGGCGGCGTCATCGCCTGGGGCCTCATGGTGCCGCTCCTCATGTTCCTTCTCGGACCGCAGCTCCAGACCTTCCTGCCGCCGGGCGCGGCGGCCGAAGACTGGGCCGGCACGGTCGGCCTCGTCTGGCGCTTCATCGTGCGGCCGATCGCCGTCGGCGGCATGCTGGTCGGCGCGGCCTACACGCTGTACCGCATGCGGAAGAACCTCTTTGGCGGCCTGGCGCGGGCCTTCGCCGAGATGAAGGGAAAGGCGGAGCACGAGGCTACGGTCGGGCGCACCGAGCGCTACATGAGCTCGCGCACGGTCTTCGCCCTCATCGCTCTCGTCTTCGTCCTCATGATCTTTCTCTACGTTTACATGTCCGGCCTGGTGATGGGCGCCATCGTGGCGGCCATCGTGATGCTGCTGGCCGGATTTTTCTTCGCCACCGTCTCCGGCTATCTCGTCGGCCTGATCGGCTCTTCGAACAACCCGATCTCCGGCCTCACGCTCTCGACTCTCATCATCGCGGCCCTGCTGATGATTTCGCTCGGCGTCTCCGGCGCGAGCGGCGTGGTGGCGGTGCTCGGCGTTGCCGCCGTGGTCTGCGTCTCCTCGGCGGTGGCCGGCGAGCTGCTCCAGGACTTCAAGGTCGGCTACATCCTCGGCGGCACGCCGCGGACGATCCAGATCGTCGAGCTGATCGCGGTGGTGTGCGCCAGCCTCGTCATGTACTTCCCGTTGATGATCCTCCATTTCGGAGATATCAAGGCGGGCGGTATCGGGTTTGGCTCCAAGGCGCTCCCCGCGCCGCAGGCCGGCCTGATGGCGTCCCTCGCCCAGGGCATCGTCGGCGGCAACATGCCGTGGGCCCTCGTCGTGGTCGGCGTCTTCATGGGCATCGCCATGATCCTGCTCAAGGTGCGCAGTCCCATGCTCGTCGCCGTCGGCATGTACCTGCCGCTCGCCACGACCTTCGCCATCTTCGTCGGCGGCATGATCCGCTGGCTGACCGATTCCATGCGGGAGCGCAAGGGCTTCAACGAAGCCCAGAAGGCGCGGGTGGAGAACGTCGGCGTGCTCGTCGCCTCGGGCCTCATCGCCGGCGAAGCGCTCATGGGATTGGCGACCGCGGCCTTCAACTTCTTCGGCTGGCCGCTGCCCGAGATCTTCGCGAACCCGTCCTACCTCTTCGGCCTCGTGGTGATGGCCATCATCGCTTTCGTGCTGGTGCGGATCCCGCTGGCGAACGCGGGGAGCCCCGACGAGCCGGCGCCGCCGGTGGCGATGATGTAGGAAGCAGTTGCTCGAACGTGCACTGCCGGGGCTTCTTCTCCGGCCGCCAGCGCAGGAATTTGGTGCCGTGGCGGAAACGGCCGCCGGAGAAGTGGTCGTAGCGCACCTCGCAGACGAGCACCGGCCGCACCGGCTCCCACTCGGTGGAGCGGCCCTGCGCCCAACGGCTGGGACCGCCCGGCGCCTTGCCGGTGAAGCCGGGCGGCTGGCGCAACGGCAGCAGGATCGGCGCGAGCTCCTCCCTCTCCTCCGCGGTGAAGCTGGAGGAGAAG
>DATBGJ010000463.1:0-6833 GCA_036558045.1 Thermoanaerobaculia bacterium | reverse complement strand
CGGCTTCTCCATGTGGCCGGGCGGCCGCGAGACGCACCTGTGGGGGAGCATCTACGCCACGCACTTCATCGTCGAGGCCAGGCGGGCCGGGCATCCGGTAGCCGATGCGCTCTACCGCAACGCGGTCGGCTGGCTGGCGGGCGAGGTCAAGGCCAAGGGCACCTACGGCAGCGACGAGCTGCAGCGCATGGCCTACGGGCTCTACGTCCTGGCGCGCGCCGGCAAGGCGGACCTCGGCACCATGGATCACATCCGTGAGAAGCACGCCAAGGAGCTCTCGGCGGAGTCGCGGGCGCTGCTCGCCGCCGCCTACGCCGCGGCCGGCAATCCGCGCGCGACGCAGAGCCTCGCGGCCAACCTCGGCGCGGTGGAGGAGATCCAGCGGCAGACGGGCGGCAACTTCAACTCGGGCGTCCGCAACCGCGCGCTGCTGTTGCTGGCGCTGCTCGACGCCAATCCACGGAGCCCGCAGATCCCGCAACTGGTGGACCGCCTGGCGCGCGACGCGAAGTCGGACGAGGATTGCTGGTGCTGGACGACGCAGGAGGAGAGCTTCACGCTGCTCGCCCTCGGCCAGTTCGTCCAGCGGCAGGCCAAGCAGCCGCCGTACTCGGGGACGGTCTTCGCCGGCGGCAAGCCGCTCGGCAAATTCACCAACAAGACGGTGACCTTCCCGGGGATCGCCGGCAGCGGGCCGATCCGCATCCAGATGGACCCCGGCTACAAGCCCGGCGCGGCTTTCTTCAGCGTGATGACCCGCGGCGTGCCGACGGACGACGCCTTCAAGCCGGCCAGCGCCGGCCTCGAGATCCAGCGCCAGTTCCTCAACCGCGACGGCGGCGCGCTCGATCTCGCCAACGTGCGGCAGGGCGACCTGGTGGCGATCAAGACGAGCGTCCGCAGCGTCTCCGGGCCGGTGCAGAACGTGGTGATCGTCAACCTCCTCCCCTCGGGGCTGGAGGTGGAGAACCCGCGCCTGTCGACGACGGAGCAGCTCCCCTGGGTGAACGACGCCAACTTGCAGCCGGATTACATGGACCTGCGCGACGACCGCATCCTGCTGTTCGCGGATCTGCCGGCGGATTCCTGGCAGACCTTCTACACGCTGGTGCGCGCCGTGGCGCCGGGGCAGTTCCGCCTGCCGCCGGTGCAGGTGGAAGCGATGTACAACCCGGCGCTGCGGGCGACCGGGGAGCGGGGGCGGATGGAGGTGAAGACGCGGTAGGAGGGACCTACGTTGATCCGGCGGTCTGCCCTTCGAAGCGCAGACGCCTAGAACAAAGACAACGATGGACGCATCTATATCGCTCCGCCGCCGCTTCGCCCTGGGTATCGCCTTCGCGATCCTCCTCGCCGCCCCCTACCTCTGGTTCCAGGCGCTGAGCTGGCTCTTCCCCTTCCCCTGGGAGAACCTCCAGCGTCCGCCAGCGGTGATCGTCTCGGACCGCCACGGCCAGCCGCTGCGCTTCTTCCTCCCGGCGGACGAGCGGTGGCGGTTTCCGGTGCGGCTCTCGGAGCTGCCTCCCGAGCTGCCGAAGGCCCTGGTGGCTTCGGAGGACCGGCGGTTCTACCGGCATTTCGGCGTGGATCCGGTGGCGGTGATGCGGGCGGCGTGGTCGAACCTGAAGAGTGGCGAGGTGGTCTCGGGCGCGTCGACGATCCCGATGCAGGTGGCGCGCATGGCGGAGCCGGGGCCGCGGACGCTGGCCTCGAAGATCCGCGAGAGCTTTCGCGCCCTGCAGCTCGAGCGGCGGTTCGACAAGGACGAAATCCTCGAGATCTACTTGAACTTGGTGCCCTACGGCGGCAACGTCGAGGGCGTGGGCGCGGCGGCGTGGTTCTACTTCGGCAAGGAGCCGGATCAACTGTCGCTCGGAGAGATCGCTCTATTGACGGCTCTCCCGAGGTCGCCGGCCGGATATGACCCGACCCTCCATCCGCGGGCGGCGCGGACGGCGCGCGATCGGGTCTTGCGCCAGCTCGCCGACCGCGGAGCGTTTCCGCGGCGGGAGATCGCCGAGGCGCGCAACCAGCCGGTGCCGCGGGTGCGGCGCCGGCCGCCGTTCGCGGCTCCGCACTTCACGGAGATGGTCGCGTCGCAGCTCCCGGAGGAGACGCGCATCCGCACCACCCTCGACCGGCGGACGCAGGAGATCGCCGAGGCGCAGGTGGCGCGGCGCATCCGCGAGCTGCGGGACACCGGCATCGGCAACGCCGCCGTGGTGGTGATCGACAACGAGACGCGCGCCGTGCGCGCCCTGGTGGGCTCGGCCGGCTTCCGCGAGACCTACTTCCAGGGGCAGGTCAACGGCGCGATCGCGCGGCGCTCGCCGGGCTCGACGCTCAAGCCCTTCCTCTACGCCATGGCCATGGACCAGGGACGGGTGCTGCCGGAGTCGTACATCCTCGACGTCCCCACCGACTTCTCCGGCTACGTAGCGGAGAACTACGACGAGCGCTACCGCGGAAGGGTGACGGTGCGCCAGGCGCTCATCCAGTCGCTCAACGCCTGCGCCGTGCGATTGCTGTCGCAGGTGGGCCTGCCCGAGTTCCAAAAGCTGTTGCAGCGCGGCGGGCTCTCGACGCTGGACCGGCCGCCGGGGAGCTACGGCCTGCCGCTGGTGCTCGGCGCGGGCGAGGTGCGGCTGGTGGATTTGGTGAACCTCTATGCCAGCTTGGCGGAGGGGGGTGTCTACCGGGCGGTGCGCTTCGTTCCCCTAGCCCCTCTCTCCCGGGGGGAGAGAGGGGAACAAGAAAAGAAATGGGAGAGGAGGGCCGGGGAGGTGAGGGCTTCGGAGGGCGTACGCCTGTTCTCGCCGGAGGCGGCACAGGCCATTACCGAGATTCTCACCGACGTGCAAAGGCCAGATCTTCCCGAGGCGTGGGAGCTGACGCGCGACGTGCCGGCGGTGGCGTGGAAGACCGGCACCTCCTACGGCCACCGGGACGCCTGGGCGGTGGGCTTCTCGGCGCGCACGACGATCGGGGTCTGGGTGGGCAACTTCGACGGCAGACCGCGCAAGGGAATCTCCGGCAGCCAGCACGCCGGGCCCCTGCTCTTCGACCTCTTCCGCGCGCTGGAGCCGGGCGGCCGCGGGCCGGTCAAGCCGGAGGGGCTGATCCGCGACGAGATCGAGGTGTGCGCCCTCTCGCACGAGCTGCCGGGGCCGTTCTGTCCGCAGCGGACGCGCATCGCCTATCTGCCGGGTACCTCGAAGCTCACCGCCTGCACGCTGCACCGCCGTATGCTGGTGGACAGCGAGACCGGCGAGCTGCTGGCCGGCGACTGCGTAAATCGGCGGCCGCACGAGTTCCGGCTGCTGACGATCTACCCGCCGGAGCTGCTGGCCTGGTGGCGCTCGCAGGGCGCGCCGGTGCAGGAGGTGCCCCGCCTCGCCGCCTCCTGCGAAGGCATCCCGGACGGCGAGCCGCCGCGCATCGTCTCGCCGGACGGCGCCACGCCCTACCGCCTGCGCCATGACGCGCCCACGGACTACCAGCGCATCCCCCTCGTCGCCCAGGCCGCGCCGGCGGTGCGGCAGCTCTTCTGGTACCAGGACGGCACCCTCGTTGCTACGACGGAGGCGAGCGCCTCGGGGAGCCGCTTCCTCGACGCCGTCCGCGGCGAGCACCGCCTGGTGGTGACGGATGACCTGGGGCGGTCGGATGGGGTGACGTACAAGGTGGAGTAGCCCCCTGGGAGCGCCGGCGTCTCGCCGGCTCTATTCTCACCTCTAAAAAGCCGGCGGGACGCCGGCGCTCCCAGGAATAAACCTCCCTGGCATAGCTGTTGCGACGTGCAAATCTGGAGGCTTTCTATTGCTGTTCGTCCATATGACGGAAAGGCATTTGACAGGCGGACAAGCGGGGGCGTACAGTGCGAGACTTGTGGGGGTAGGTTGAGATGCGTGACCTGCGCAAACGCCTTTCGCTGATCGCCGTCGTCGCCGTTCTGGCGCCGGCGTGCGCTCTCCAGGCTGATTCTCGCCTCTCGGGCGTCGCCGGCCAGGTTCGCGGCGGGCCTTCGCCGCTGGCCTCCGCTCACATCTACGCCTACCAGCTCGCCGACCTCACCCTGCAAAAGGTGATGACGGACAAGGGCGGCAACTTCCTCTTCCAGGACCTCCCGGCCGGCCTCTACAAGATCATCGCGCACAAGGCGGGCTTCCTGCCGGCGGTGATCATGCTCACCCGCACCACGGCGCAGGCCTACCAGTTCGTCGAGGTGGAGCTGGCGCAACGGCAGCCGGGCGAGGGGCCGGAGTCGGACGACTACTGGTCGATCCGCGCCCGCGTGCCCGCCGACGTGCTGCGCGAGATCGAGGCCGGCGAGGCCCAGATGCAGCTCGTCTCCTTCACGCCCAGCCCCTCCGGCTCGCTCAGCGGCAACTTCCAGACCGAGATGAAGGCCCTCACCGGCGTCGACCAGAACGTCGGGCAGGGCGGCCAGATGGCGACCGCCGGCCTCGGCATCCAGGGCCAGTTGGGGAAGATGCAGGTGGGATTGCACGGCAGCTTCACGCAGTTGCGGCCGTCCGACGTGATCCAGGGCAGCGGCAACGCCTTCGGCACCGGCCAGACCAGCAGCCTGTCGATCGATCTGGCGCCGGGCCCGAGCAGCCGCGTGAGCCTCACGTCGTCCAACAACCGCATGATCGCGCGCGGCGAGTCGGGCGATTCGCCGATCGACTTCGAGCATTATCAGGTGCGCTGGTCGCAGGAGGTGGGCGAGAACGGCCACTCCGAGCTCTCCGCCCACTACACCGCCGAGAACAACTTCCACCGCCAGGCCGCGATCGATCCCCTGGGCATTCCGGAGACCTCGCGGAGCTGGCGCATCGAGGGCGCCTACACGGCCGAATTCAGCGACCGCAACACGCTGCAGACGGGCCTGCGCTACCGCGAGCGCCAGTTCGGCTACGGCGCGCTGGACCTGCCGGGCAAGGCCTACGAGCAGCAGGCGCTCTCCAGCGTCGACCTGTTCGGCCGCGGCGGCGTGCGGGTGCAGCCGGCGGTGCTCATGGAGTACGGCCTCTACAGCACGCTCTCGGACGGCAGCCTGGCGCTGACGCCCCAGGGCGGCATCGTGCTCCAGCTCGGTCCCGACTGGCAGCTCGAGACGAGCGCCGCCCGCCGCGTCTACGCCGACACGCGAGCCAATCCGGACTTCCTCCCCACCCTCTTCGAGCAGCGCGACCTCTGCGAGCAGGGCAGCGAGGCGTGCTACCAGATCAACCTCTCGCGTAAGGGCGAGGACGACAGCACGTTCTCCCTCGGCGCCGCCCACCGCCGGATCGGCGACACGCTGCGGGTCTACTTCAGCGACGATTTCTTCGACCGCCTGGAGAGCCTCTACCTGGTGCGCGGCGACGCGCTGCCGGAGGTGCGGGTCGGCTTCAGCCACAAGATCTCGCCGCGGGTGGTGACCAAGCTCGACTCGAGCCTCGCCTCCGGCGGCGGCGGCACGTTCTTCGCCGCCAACGGGCTGCCCTACGAGAACCAGGTGCGCTACCTGGTGACCTCGCTCGACACGCAGCTCCTCGCCAGCTCGACGGGGATCTTCGTGGCCTTCCACCACCTGGAGCAGCAGCTCGATCCGGCGCCCCAACTCCTCAAGCGCGGCGCTCCGGCCGCCCAGATGGAGTACGAGCGGCTCCAGCTCATGCTGAGCCAGAACCTGAACGTCCTCCTCGACCTCGCCTCCGATTGGGCCGTGCAGCTCAACATGGAGCTCAGCCGCAACGGCGGCGTCTCCCCCAACGGCTCTCTCGGGGACGATCGGGTCCGCCGCCGCATCCTCGGCGGCATCGCGGTCAAGTTCTAAGCCTTTTCCACAACCCAACCGCTTGAATCCAGAAAAGCGGATCGCGTTCGCTTTTTTGGAGTGGACGACGGAAAATCGTGAGAAAATGGGCACTTAGAGGCGGTTCAAAATGTCGTGGCCGTGGCATGGAGTGTGCTATCTGGCCTCTGAGAACCAGAGTATGGATTCAATTCTTTTATGACGCGGGCCCGAATCTTCAGACTGGCGGCTTCCCTGGTGCTCGCGTTCCTCGCGGTCGGTCTGGGTGGTCTCAGCGTCTACCGTAAGGTCCAGGCGTTTCAGCCGCTCGGCTTCGAGGCGGTGCCGCGCGGCGGAATTCTAGAGGTGGCCGCGGTCGACCCGGGACAGCAAGGGCTCCGGAAGGGCGACCTGATCCTGGAGGACTCCTCCCTCGATCAGCTCGCCCGGCGCCTGAAGGAGCGGCCGGCGAGCCAGCTCCTCGTGCAGCGCGGCGAGCAGGTCCTCCCGGTGAGCTACCAGCGCCCGCCGCTCGACGTCGACTACCCGTACCTGATCCTCTGCCTGATCGGCGCCGTCTACCTCGGCATCGGCCTGTTCACCCTGCTGCGGCACGGCGGCGGGCAGAGCCTGCTGTTCTATCTCTGGTGCCTGACGTCGGCGGCTCTCTACCTGCTGACGCCGACGCCGCCGGTGGATCCCGGCTTCGTCGCGATCACGATCTTCGACGCGGTCGCCTACATCCTGCTGCCGGCCCTGACGGTTCACCTGTTTCTCACCTTCCCGTCGCCGCTGTGGGAGTCTCGCCGCCTGCGCCGGCTGGTGCCGTTCCTCTACCTGCCGGCGGCGGCCCTGCTGGCGCTGCAGCTCGACCTCATGCTGGCGAAGGGACACTGGATCTTCGGCAGCCTGACCGCGGCGCGCATCCAGGCGCTCGACCGCATCGAGCTGTTCCACTTCGTCGCCTTCGCGGTGGCGGCGCTCGCGCTGCTCGCCTGGCGCTTCCGCCGCGGCGCCGCCTGGGAGCAGCAGCGGCAGACGCAGTGGATCG
>DATBGJ010000462.1:0-4315 GCA_036558045.1 Thermoanaerobaculia bacterium | reverse complement strand
CACCTTGGTGCCGAACGAGGCGTAGACGGAGGCGAACTCGGTGCCCACGGCGCCGGCCCCCAGCACCGCCAGCGACGCCGGCACCTTTCTCAGCTCCAGGATGTGATCCGAGTTGAGGATGCGCTCGCCGTCCGCCGGAGCGATGGGGATGTCGCGCGGCACCGAGCCGGTGGCGATCATGATGAACTTGGCGCCGTAGCTCTGCTTGCCGTCCTTGCCCTCGACCTCCACCTCGTGCGGGCCGGTGATCCGCCCGACGCCGCGCAGGCCCGTCACCTTGTTCTTCTTGAACAGGAAGTCGATGCCCTTGGCGTTGGCGTCGACCACCTTCTGTTTGCGGTCCTGTGCCTTGACGATGTCCAGCGTCGGCTCGGCCACCTGCACGCCCAGGTCCCCCGCGTCGCGGATGTCGTCCAGCACCGCCGCCGTATGCAGCAGCGCCTTGGTGGGGATGCAGCCGCGCAGCCCGCAGGTGCCGCCGAACTTCGGATCCTTCTCCACCACCGCCACCTTGAGGCCGAGCTGCCCCGCCCGGATCCCCGCCACGTAGCCGCCCGGACCGCTGCCGATGATGATGAGGTCGAGCTCTTCTCGAGCCATAGGGTCTCCAAAAATGTCGAATGGCGAATAGCGAATTATGAAGGGCGCAAGACGGGCTCTTCGCTGTGCAATTCTGAATTCGCCATTCGCCATTCGCTATTCACTTTGTATCGTCCCGGTTTCTCCTCCACCAGCCGGCCGAACGGTACGTCGGGATCGTGCTCGAAGACGCACAGCCAGCCTTCCCGCGCCGCCCGCGGCAGCCAGAGCTTCTTGTTCTCCAGCGTCGTCATGGGGTACAGGTCGTAGCTCATGATCCAGGGGAAGGGGACGTGCGCAGTGGTCGGAGCCAGGTCGGCCCAGAAGACTCCTCTCGCGCCGCCTCCTCCATCCAGGAGAACAATGCACATGTCCGCGTTGTGCCCGGGGACGCGCACCGCCTTGACGCCCGGGATCGGCTCCGCCTCGTCGCCGAACAGCTCGACGACGCCGGCCGCGAAGAGCGGCTCCCAGTTGTCGGGGAAGTAGCTCGCCCGGTCGCGCTCGTTGGGATGGCGGGCGTGCTCCACCTCGCCGCGCTGCAGCCAGTAGCGTGCCTTCGGGAACGTCGGCACGACGCGGCCGCCGGCCTCGCGGGTGTTCCAGCCGCAGTGGTCGAAGTGGAGGTGGGAGAGGAGGACGTGGGTGACGTCCTCCAGCTCGTAACCCGCCCGGCGGATCGACTCCGGCAGCCGCACCGCCGCCGGATCCATGTCGTACATCTGGCGGAACTTCGCGTCGTGCTTGGCGCCGATGCCGGTGTCGATCAGCAGGAGCTCGCTGCCGCGCGCCACCAGCAGGCAGTTGGTACCCATGCGGATGCGGTTCTGCGCGTCCGGCGGCGAGGCCTTCTCCCACAGCACCCGCGGCACGACGCCGAACATGGCCCCGCCGTCCAGGCGGAACCCGCCGTCGCTGACGTGCGTGAGGTGCAGGTCGCCCAGGTTCATGACGGGGGGAGTGTATCGCAGTGCCTGGGAGCGCCGGCGCTCCCAGGATGTGGTCAATCCTTATGCGGCGGCGTCCCCGGAGGATGCGTATGCGTGTGATGCTCCTCCGACGGCTGCGCCTCGCCGGCCTCGCCGCCCGGCTCTTCGCCCGGCTGGCCGAGTCCCGCCTGCCTCGCCATCGCCTGGTACTCCTCCGGCGAGAGCTTCGGCAGCCGGCTGACGAAGGCGACGATGGCCCAGATCTCGTCGTCCGTGTGGGTGACGCCGAAGGCGGGCATGCCGGTCATCTTGATGCCGTTCTTGACGATCCAGAACGTCTCCAGCGGCTCGTCCCCGCCCCCGCGGGTGAGCTCGGGCGGGAACGGGTTGAGCCCCTGGCCGATCTCCGACACCTTGACGCCGGGCGCACCGTGGCAGGTGACGCACATCTCGTCATAGTGGATGAAGCCCGTCTGCAGCCGCTGCGGATCGTCCAGCCGCGGGACCTGGACTTGTCCCTCCAGGCTCTCGGAGGCGCGATGGACCGAGCGGGACTGCGTCGTCTCCAGGGCCCAGGCGATCAGTCCGGCATCGGGCTTGCTTGCTGCTACGTCGTAGCACCCCGAGAAGATGAAGAGAAGCACAGCCAAAATGATGATGGCCAGCAACCCGAGCAGCTTGAGAACCGTTTTCATTTTCCCTTTCCTCTCGGTAGAGTGACGGCATGATCCAGGAAGTCGAGCGCGATCATGCCATGGAGGCCGGCCTTCCCGTCACGGAGCCGTCCTCGCCACCGCCGCGGACGGACCTCGCGCTCGTCCTCTCCGGCGGCGGCGCGCGGGGAGCCTACCAGACCGGCGTCATGCGGTGCCTCGCCCGCCACCTGCCGGACCTCAACTTCCCGATCATCACCGGGGTCTCCGCCGGCGCCATCAACGCCGTGCACTACGCCGCCCGCTCCGGCTCGCTCGTCGAAGCCACGTGCGAGCTGTGCGACGTCTGGGCGCGCCTGCGGGTGGAGGACATCTTCCGCGTCGACATCCCATCGCTCGTCCGCCATTTCACGCGCTGGGCGGCGCGGCTGGCCTCCGGCGGCGCTTCCATCGCGCCCACCGTCCGCGGGCTGGTGGACACCCGGCCGCTCTACGACACCGTCCAGCGCACCGCCCCGACCATCGACGGCGAGGTCATCGGCATCGAGCGCAACCTCGAATCCGGCCGCCTCAAGGCCATGGCGCTGACGGGGCTCAATTACACGACAGGACAGACGGTCACCTGGATCCAGGGACGCGACGTCTGCCACTGGCACCAGCCCCGGCACCGCAGCCAGAGCGCGCGCATCACGATCGACCACGTCATGGCTTCGGCCTCCCTGCCGTTGTTCTTCCCGGCGGTGCGCCTGGGAGACGACTGGTACGGCGACGGCGGCATGCGCCTCTCCACGCCTCTGGTCCCCGCCCTCCGCCTCGGCGCCAGCCGCATCCTCGCCATCTCGCCTCACTACGAGCCGAGCTACGAAGAGGCGGAGCGGCGCAAGAGCGAGGGCTATCCGCCGCCGGCGCAGATCCTCAGCCACCTCGCGGACTCCATCTTCCTCGACGTGCTGGACGAGGACGTGCGGCGGCTGATGAGCCTCAACGCCCTGCTCGCCAAGCTGCCTCCCGAGGACCGGGGCCTCCTCCGCCACATCGACATCCAGGTGCTCCGGCCGTCGCAGGACCTGGGAGAGCTCGCCAACCAATACGAGCCCCGCCTGCCCGCCGGCTTCCGTTATCTCACCCGCAGCCTGGGCACGAAGGAGAGCGAGCCCTCCGACTTCCTGAGCATGGTGATGTTCCAGGAGGACTACCTGCAGCGGCTGATCGAGCTGGGAGAGGCGGACACCGAAGCGCGGATCGACGAGGTGCGGGCGCTGGTGGCGGGGGCCGATGCAAAGGCGGCGGCCAGCCCTGCGAAGCGCAGATCGCCCGAGCCGCCACCGCCCCTCTGAGCCGAGCTCCCCTACGCCACCGTCACCTCATCGCAAAGGAACACGTCCTGGATGGCGTGGAACAGCTCGACGCCCTCTTTCATCGGGCGTTGGAAGGTCTTGCGGCCGGAGATGAGGCCGGCGCTGCCGGCGCGCTTGGCGATCACCGCCGTGCGCACCGCCTGGGCGAGATCGGCCTGCCCCTTGGACTCGCCGCCGGAATTGATCAGGCTGACACGGCCCATGTAGCAGTTCACCACCTGCCAGCGGTTCCAGTCCACAGGATGGTCCGCCACCAGCTCGCCGTAGACCTTGGGGCTGGTCTTGCCGAAGTTGAGCGCCGTGTAGCCGCCGTTGACCGTCGCCTGCTTCTGCTTGACGATGTCGGCCTGCATGGTCACCGCGAGATGGTTGGCCTGGCCGGTGAGGTCCGCGGCCGTGTGGTAGTCCACGCCGTCCTTCTTGAAGGCGCTGTTGCGGGTGTAGGCCCAGAGCACGGTGGCGAGGCCCAGCTCGTGGGCGCGGTAGAAGGCCTCGGCGATCTCGACGATCTCGCGGGCCGCGTCGTCGCTGCCGAAATAGACCGTGGCGCCGACGGCCGCCGCGCCCATGTCCCAGGCCTGCTCCACCTGGCCGAAGAGGATCTGCTGGAACTGGTTCGGATAGGTGAGCAGCTCGTTGTGGTTGATCTTGGCGATGAACGGGATCCTGTGCGCGTACTTGCGAGCCACCGAGCCGAGGACCCCCATGGTGGAGGCGACCGCGTTGCAGCCGGCCTCGATGGCGAGGCGGAAATGGTAGGAGGGATCGTAGGCGGGCGGGTTCACCGCGAAGCTCC
>DATBGJ010000461.1:0-4792 GCA_036558045.1 Thermoanaerobaculia bacterium | reverse complement strand
CACGCCGCCGCCTCCACCACAACCCCCTGAACACCGTTATCCTTTCCCCCTCCATGTCCCTCCCCCTCGAAGCCCCCTCCCCAGCCCCCGCCAGCCGCATCCACCTCACGCTGCTGCTGGCGCAGCTCTCGTTCGGCGGGTTCCACGTGGTGGGCAAGGCGGTGCTCGCGGACCTGGCGCCGATGGCCCTCGCGGCGATCCGCGTCGGGGTGGCGACGCCCATCCTGCTCTTCCTCGCGTGGCGGCGGGACCGCTTTCTCCCCTCCCGCCGCGACCTGCCCATGCTGGCGCTGCTCGGCGGGCTCGGCGTCCTCGGCAACCAGGTCCTCTTCATCACCGGGCTCAAGCACACGACGGCGATCAACGCCTCGATCCTGATGACCTCGCTGCCGGTGCTCACCGCGGGCGCGGCGGCCGCGCTGGGCATCGAGAAGGTGAACGCCAGCCGGCTCGTGGGGATCCTCCTCTCGGTGGCCGGCGCCCTGGTGCTGGTCAATCCGTTGCGCTTCACCACCGACCGCAGCGGCGCGCTCGGCAACTCGCTGATCCTCATCAACTGCCTCTGCTATTCGTTGTTCCTGGTGCTGCAGCGGCCGATCCTGGCGCGGATTCCGTGGCGGACGGTGATCGCCTGGTCCTTCCTCTTCGGCGCGGTGGGCGTGCTGGCGGTGGCGGTGCCGGCCCTCGCGGCGCTGCGGCCGGCGGCGGTGCCGGGGATGACCTGGCTCGGCGTCGTCTACATCATCCTGTTTCCCACCGTCTTCGCCTACGCCGCCAGCACCTGGGCCATCCGCCGCTCCTCCCCCGCTCTCGTCGCGGCGTACAGCACCTTGCAGCCTCTGGTGGCGGCGGCGCTGGCGGCGAGCTTCCTCGGCGAGCGGTTCGGCTGGGTGGAGGGGATCGGGCTGGTGCTGATCGTGGCAGGGCTGTGGCGAGTGACCGCCGGCGCTTCCTATCCGATCCGCCGGTAGAGCGCCTCGGCACGGCCGCGCAGGCGCGAAGCCTCCGCGGCCCGTCCCTGGGCTTCGCGCAACGACGCCTCGACTCCCAGCAGCCGCGCCTTCTCCAGACGGTCGCCGGTCCCTCGGGCGAGGTGCGTCCAGGCGGAGGCGAGCGCCGCCTCGGCGCCCAGGAAATCCGGCACCCGCCGGCGCGCCGCCGCGAGGGCTCCCCAGGCCGCCGCCTGCAGGTCATGACTGGCAAGCGACGAGCCGAGGCCTTCGGCGACGGCGATCGCCAGCTCGGCGAGCAGCTCGGCCCGGCGGGGATCCCCCGCGCTCTCGCCGCTCCGCCGCATCAACAGCTCGAAGAGCGCCGGGCTGCGGTAGCGCTCGTCGTTGCGGGCCCGGTCCCGCCGCTGCAAGGCCGGCAGCTCCTGCAACTCGGCCGCCAGCCGCTCCGCCTCCAGGCGCCCCGTCTCCAGCTCCTCCTTCGCCTGCCGCGCGGCCGAGAACACGCGCTCGAACATCGGCTCATATTCACCCGGGACCTCCGGGGGAGGCGCGCCGAGCTCCCATTGCGAAGAGGTGACCGCGCGGCAGCGCTCGCAGCCGCGTAGAAGGTGGTGGAACACCCGCGACGTCGCCTCCGGCGAAAGCTCTCCGCGCACGAAACGCTCGAGCGTCTCGCGCGAGGGATGACGGCGCTGGAACCACGCGGCGGCCCGATGCAAGCCGCGGCGGAAGGGTTGGGCTAGGGACATGGAGAAAGACCCCTCTACATACAACGGTGCTCGGCGGTGCCGGCCCTCAGCCTCGCCGGTCCGGAAGGTCTATGGATTATCGGCGGCTGATGGGTGAGGCTACATGCTCATGCGCATGGTAACTGCTGCGCACCAGCGGCCCGGACTCGCAATGGACGAAGCCGAGGGAGAGCGCGAAGTCGCGGTGGGCGGCGAACTCGTCGGGATGCACCCAGCGGTCCACGGGCAGGTGCTTGGCGGTGGGCTGGAGATACTGGCCGAGGGTGAGGATCTCCACGCCGGCGTCGCGGATGTCGAGGATCGTGGCGCGGATCTCGTCTTCGGTCTCGCCGAGGCCCAGCATCATGCCGGTCTTGATCCGTCCCTGGAACCTTTTCCCGTGGGCGCCTCTCTCGCGGCGGCGCGCGGCCTCGGCGAGCAGGGCGAGGCTGCGGTCGTAGCGGCTGCCGGGGCGAGCCTGGCGGTAGAGGCGCGGCACCGTCTCGACGTTGTGCGAGAAGACCTCGGGCGCCGACGCGAGGACGGCGTCGAGCGCGTCCGGCACGCCGCGGAAGTCCGGGGTGAGCACCTCGACGGCGCAGCCCGGATTGCGCGCGTGGACCGCCTCCACCACCCGCGCCCAGTGGCGCGCGCCGCCGTCCGGCAGATCGTCGCGGTCCACCGAGGTGATGACGGCGTGGCGGAGTCCCATGGTGGCCACGGCCTCGGCCACGTGCTCGGGCTCGGCGGCGTCGACGCCCGGCTGCGGCCGGCCCGAGGTCACGGCGCAGAAGCCGCAACGCCGCGTGCAGATGTCGCCGAGGATCATGAACGTGGCGGTGCCGTGCTCGCCCCAGCACTCGTAGATGTTCGGGCAGCGGGCCTCCTGGCAGACCGTATGGAGATTCAGCCGCTCCACCAGCGAACGGACCCGATGATAGGAGGCGGGCGTCGCGAGCCGGATGCGCAGCCATTCCGGCCGGCCCTCGCGCGGCATGGAAGGGCTCACCGGTTCGCGGCCGATCTGTACGAGGGTCCCGCTCATCAAAGTCTACTTTGACAGATCGGGCGAGCCCTGCGAAGCCCTCACCACCCCGGCCCTCCTCTCCCAGAGGGAGAGGAGGGAGAAAAACAGAGAAAAAGTCAGCTTTTTTCCCCTCTCTCCCCCTGGGAGAGAGGGGTCAGGGGAGTGAGGGCTTCGGAGGGCATGCCGCCGAAAAATCCACAGACTCTTTGGGGGAGCGGTAAGGACGTGAGGGTTTTTTCCTTCGGCAAATGAGGGCCGGAAGAGCCCCCGAGAATGAGAGGCTGGCATAAAAGTCGCACAGGGCAGGTCTCCAGGGGGAGTCGGGAGGGGAGAGGGTGAAACATGGGCCCGGCTCCGGTCACATCTAGGAGAGCACCCCATGAGCCCGCGAGCATTCAACTCCTTGCTCCTTTGCGGCCTGCTGATCGCGGCCGTTCCTCTTGAAGCCGGAGTCCTGGACGGCAACTGCCGCGTCGCGAACCAGCCCGCCGCCACCCTGCTCATCCCGTACTTCGAGGTGGATCTCGCCGATCCCAACGGCGCGACGACTCTGTTCTCGGTCAACAACGCCTCGGTCAAGCCGGCGCTGGCGCGCGTGGTGCTGTGGACCGACTGGGCGGTGCCCACGCTGGCGTTCGACGTCTACCTGACCGGCTACGACGTCCAGACCTTCAACGTGCGCAATCTACTGCAAGGGAACCTTCCGACCACCGGCACGGCGGCGAGCACCGTGGGCGAGCTGTCGGATCCCAACGTGGCCTTTCCCGGCTGCGGCAACGGCACGTCCCACCTCGCAGCGGCGCCCAGCAGCAGCCAGAAGACCTGGCTCCAGGCGGCCCACACCGGCCGCGCCGTCGCGAAATCGGGGACCCAGCAGTGCGCCGGCAGCGGCTCGGCGGGCCCCAACGTGGCCACCGGCTACATCACGGTTGACGCCGTCAACCGCTGCTCCCCGAGCTCCGTCGGCACGACGGTCAACACTCCGATGCAGGCCGGCTACTTCGTCAAGGGCGGCAAGGGAATCGCCAGCGACGCCAACGTGCTCTGGGGCGAGTATCACCTCATCAACTCCCGGAAAAACACGGCCGACGGTCAGGCCGCCATCTCGATCGTGGCGGACCCCGACCACTTCAACAACGGGGATTACACGTTCTAC
Source organism: Thermoanaerobaculia bacterium (assembly GCA_036558045.1). Taxonomy (GTDB): domain Bacteria; phylum Acidobacteriota; class Thermoanaerobaculia; order Multivoradales; family UBA5704; genus DATARR01. The sequence continues at coordinate 928 of DATBGJ010000461.1, read as the reverse complement.
GGCCGCTACGTGAGCTTCGACGGCCGTGACGACCGCATTCCCCTCTCCAGCCTTTACTACGTGCGCTACATGAACGGCGGCGCCTTCACCAGCGGCACCGAGCTCGTCGTCTGGCGTGACAACCGCAGAGCCACCGCGTCCCTCGCCAACTGCGGCAAGTCGCCTGCCTGGGCGCCGCTCGGGGAGATGCAGATCGTCACCTTCGACGAGGAAGAAAATCCCACCGAGGTCGTGGGCGGCAACGCCTTCCCCATAGCCACGCAGAAGGTGCGCGTCGGCAGCCCCGGCCTCGCGGTAGCCAAGCCGATGGGTTTTCTGATGCTCGACCTCTGGCACAAGGATTCCAGCCACGCGCAAGCCTGGGTGAGCGTCATGATGTCCGCCAAAGGCCACTTCAGCACCGGCTACGAAGCGCTGCGGGTGGACGATCTTTGTAATTTTGGGCCGTAGGGTGCGTGTACAATCGCTGGCATGAAAGCGACCCTCGTGCCGTCCATTCCGGCGGAGCGCCTCGCTGAGCTCTGCCAACGCCATCAGGTGCAGGAGCTGGCCCTCTTCGGCTCGGCTCTTCGTGGGGAATTTGGGGAGGACAGCGACGTCGATCTCCTCGTTTCCTTCCGGCCCGGAGCCCACATTGGATTTCTGACGCTGGCCAGGATGAAGCGCGAGCTCGAGGAGATGCTAGGGAAAAGAGTCGACCTCGTTCCGAAGGGAGGTCTGAAGCCCGCCATACGTGACTCCGTGCTGGCCACGGCACGAGTTCTCTATGCGGCCTGAGCGGCTGTACCTGATCGACATCATCGAGGCCGCCGACTCCATCCAGGGCTTCCTCAAGGATGTGGACCAAGCCGGCTTCATGGAAAGCGATCTCTTACGTAGCGCCGTGCTTCAGAAGCTGACCACCATCGGCGAAGCGGTGTCCCATCTC
>DATBGJ010000460.1:0-8109 GCA_036558045.1 Thermoanaerobaculia bacterium | reverse complement strand
GTGCTGGGCATGGGCGGATCGAGCCTCGCTCCCGAGGTCTACGCCAAGACCTTCGGCCACGCGTTCGGCCGTTCGGCGGTGAGCGTGCTCGACAGCACGCATCCGGACGCCGTGCGGGAGCTGGCCGGCCGGCTCGATACCGCGACGAGCCTGTTCGTGGTGTCGAGCAAGTCGGGCACCACCACGGAGATGCTCTCCTTCTACCGTTACTTCTGGCAGCTCTCGGGGGAGCGGGGCCGGCAGTTCGTGGCGGTGACCGATCCCGGAACGCCGCTGCAGCAACTGGCCCGCGAGCGCGGCTTCCGCGAGGTGTTCAACGCTCCCGAGGAGGTCGGCGGCCGCTACAGCGCCTTGACGCCTTTCGGTCTGGTGCCGGCGGCGCTCCTGGGGGTGGATGTCGGCCGTCTTCTCTCGCAGGCGCGCGCCATGGCGCAGGCCTGCCGTCCCGGCGTCGAGGCGGCGAGCCATCCCGGCCTGCGCCTGGGAGCGGCCATGGGCGAGCTGGCCCTCGCCGGCCGCGACAAGCTGACCCTCGTCACCTCGCACTCGCTGGAGTCGTTCCCGGATTGGCTGGAGCAGCTGGTCGCCGAGAGCACCGGCAAGCTCGTGCTCACCGGAGAGGAGCGGCGCGGCATCGTGCCGGTGGCGGGGGAGCCTCTGGGACCGCCGGAGGCCTATGGCGACGATCGCTTCTTCGCCGCGCTCCTGCTCGTGGGAGACGACGTCGCCGCCATCGAGAATCGCCTCGAAGCGCTCGAGCGGGCGGGCCATCCGGTGGCCCGCTTCCGGCTCGCCGACCGTTACGGCCTGGGCGCCGAGATGTTCCGCTGGGAGATGGCCACCGCCGCGGCCGGCGCGGTGCTCGGGCTCAATCCCTTCGACCAGCCGGACGTACAGCTCGCCAAGGAGCTGGCCAACGCGGCGATGAAGAAAGGCGCGGGCAAGCGCAAGAAGGCGGGAGACGCCGTCCCCGCAGCCGACGGCCAGGCTGTCGGCTCGGCGCTGGCCGGCTGGCTGGAAGGCGCCCGGCCGGGGGACTACCTCGGCATCCACGCCTATCTGCCGCCGCGGCCGCCGACGACCGAGGCGTTGCGCGCCCTGCAGGCCGGCCTGCACGCGAAGACCCGCCTCGCCGTCACGCTCGGCTACGGTCCGCGCTTCCTCCACTCCACGGGCCAGCTCCACAAGGGCGGCCCGGACCGCTGCCGCTTCCTCCAGCTCGTGGACGAGCCGGCCGCGGACCTGGCCGTGCCGGAGACCGCGTACACCTTCGGCCAGCTCATCCGCGCCCAGGCGGACGGCGACCGCCAGGCGCTGGAGCAGCGGGGCCGGACGGTGGTGCGGGTGCAGCTTGGCAGGGAGGATGCAGAAGGGCTGCGGAGGGTGTTGCAAGCTATAGGAATGGGATGATCCTCGCCGGCGACATCGGGGGCACCAAGAGCGATCTCGGCCTCTTCGAAATCGCGGACGGCGAGCTGCGGCTCGTGCGCTCCGAGCGCTATCGCAGCCTGGAATTTCCGGGCGTCGCGGCGATGATCGAGGCCTTCCTGGCGGCGGGCCCGGGTACGGAGCCGATCGAGATCGCATGCTTCGGCATCCCCGGTCCGGTGATCGACAACCGGGCGAGCACCGTCAACCTCGCCTGGACGGTGGACGGCGGGGCGGTCGCCGCGGAGTCCGGGATCTCCCGGGTGGTGCTGATCAACGATCTCGTGGCCACGGCGGAGGGGCTCGCGCTGCTGGCGGACGACGAGATGGCGGTGCTCCAGAAGGGAGCCGTGGAGCGCGAAGGCAACCGCGCGCTCATCGCCGCCGGCACCGGCCTCGGCATGGCGTTGATCCCGCGCCTCGGCGATCGTTGGGTGCCGGTGCCTTCCGAGGGCGGGCACATGGATTTCGCTCCGCGCACCGAGGAGGAGATCGGCCTGCTGCGCTACCTGCGCGAGCGCTTCGGCCGGGTGAGCGCCGAGCGCGTGGTCTCGGGCCTCGGCCTGTTCAACATCTATCAGTACCTGCGGGACGTCGGCCACCAGCCGGAGACTCCTCAAGTGCGCGAGGCGCTCGCCGGCGGCGAGGATCCGGCGCGGGTCATCGGCGAGGCGGCGCTCGCGGACACAGACTCCGGCTGCGAGTTGTGCGCGCGAGCACTGGAGATGTTCGTCGCCGCCTACGGCGCGGCGGCGGGGAACCTGGCGCTGCTGGGCACGGCGACCGGCGGCGTCTGGCTCGGCGGCGGCATCTCGCCCAAGATCCTGCCGCGCCTCATGGACGGCCTCTTCATCCAGACCTTCCTCGCCAAGGGTCGCTTCGTGCCCTTCCTCGAGAAGGTCCTGGTGCGCGTCATCCTCAACGACCGCGCCGCCCTGCTCGGCGCCGCGCGATACGGCGCGGCGCTCGCCGCGGGCTGACGCCGCCGCCCCGCGCCGTTTTGGCGAGGGGCGGCCGATTGGCATGCCAGAAAAGCCGGGCCGCGGGATGCGTCGCGGCGCCTTGTCAAAAAACCTTTCTAAAAATTGAGCTTTTGGCAGTTTTTCTGCTGGCATCGCCGATGCAGAGTCGGAGGTTCCGGCGGAGCGGAGATGATCTCCGTTTTCCATCAAGGAGGCGCTACCCATGCGTAAGGTGTCGATTCCTGCACTGATCGTCTGCCTCGTGCTCGGCACTGCCGTCGTCGCGATGGCCAAGGAAACCAAGGAAGCCGTGCACACGGCGAAGGGTCCGATCACGGCGGTCAACACGGCCGGCAACAGCTTCTCGGTGAAGGAGAAGACCGGCGACGAGACCTTCATGGTCACCGGCAGCACCAAGATCGAAGAGCACGGCAAGACCGTGAAGCTGGTCGACCTGAAGAGCGGCGAGGAAGTCTCGGTCTGGTATACCACCAACGCCGGCAACAACGAAGCTTCCAAGGTCATCGTCCATACCATGAAGGCGAAGCCCGCCAAGAGCGGAGCACGCCGCTAGGTAAAACGTCGACCGATTCTCTGCGTAGGGGGGCGGGGCTTTGTCCCCGCCCTGAAAACCTTACTATTCTCCGCTCATCGTCCGCCGCCGCCCTTGAGGTGCCGCGCGAAGAACGCCACCGTGCGCTGCCAGGAGTCCTTGGCCGCCTCGGGCCGGTAGTTGCCTCCCGAGGGATTGGCGAAGGCGTGGCCGGCGCCTTCGTAGACGTGGATCTCCACCGGCTTGCCGAGCTTCTTCAAGGCGCTCTCGAACTCCTTCACGGTGGCCACCGGGATGCTCTGATCCTGGGCGCCGAAGAAGCCGAGGATGGGCGACTTGATCGTCGCGAGCTTCGCCGGATCCGTCTCCAGATGGCCGTAGTAGATGACCGTGGCGTCGATCTTGTCCGGCGCGAGCAACGTGGTGGCGAGCGACCAGCCGCCGCCGAAGCACCAGCCGATGACGCCCAGCTTCGTCACGCCCTTGCCTTCCTGAAAGGCGACGGCCCGCCGGATGTTCTCCTCGCCCGCCGCCCGGTTCTGCAGGACGGCGTTCATCAGCTTCGTCGCCGCGTCGGGAGTGTCCGCTACCTGTCCGCCGTAAAGATCGACGGCCAGCGCCTGGTAACCCTCGCCGGCGAGCCGCCGGGTCATGGCCTTCATGTTGTCGTTGAGGCCCCACCACTCCTGGATGACGATCAGCCCGGGCAGCGCGCCCCGCGCCGCCCTCGGCCGGGCGAGATAGCCGTGCAGGGGCTTGCCGCCGACCTCGCCGTAGGTCACGTCCTCGGCGTTGACCGGCTGCGCCGGCTCCTCCTTGGCGGCCTGGGTGGCGGCCGGTTTGTCGTGCTGGTGCTCCTGCGCCATGCGGTCCATGGTCGAGCGCTCGTCGGCGCGGGCCATGGCGGGCAGGAGGAGCAGGACGAGGGAGAGGGGAAGGATATGAGGGTTCATTGGAGGCTCCTTTTTCACGCGCGGATGCTCTCTTCGACAGCCGGAAATCTAATGCAAAGGGCATGTCCGAGTGGTCGCGCATGCGATTAAGGCATATACTGGGGCGATTCAGGCAGTCCGGAGGAGCGAACGGCCCATGAAGATCTTCCTCAAAGCCTTCGCAGCCTTGATTCTGCTGGCGCTCGCCGTGTGGGCCATCCGTTCCGACGATAGGGAAGATGGCAAGGCCAGCGCCGCGCCGCGCGTGGCTCGGACGGCGGACCCGGGCGCGGACCCTTCCTGGCGGCACGCTCCGCTGTGGGACGACGGCAAGGCCGAGCTCTGCGCCTACGAGGTGACCTGGGCCCATTACGGCCATCGCTTCGACGGCCGCGCCCTGCTGGTCCTGGTCAAGGAGCCCTGGGCGCCGGACCTCGACGTCAAGGCCGACAAGCCGCGCCCGGATGGCTTCGACGTGCTGAAGCTGAACCACGTGCGCGACGTGCCCACCGGCATCTACACCTACCACCAGATGGCGAGCGTCTTCACGCGCCGCGATTCGGGAGGCCTGCAGAAGATCGCCGCCACCAGCTCCGAGGCCGGCGGCGTCTCCACGGCGGAGATGGTCGGCGGCCGGCTGGAGACCCGCTCCTACTTCGACGGCCAGGGGGACCGTGCCACGGCGTACCCCGAAGGCGCGCTGCCGGAGGACGGCCTGCCGGCTTCCCTGCGCGACTACGTGGCCGGCCGGGCGCCGGCGACGCTGAGGGTCTTCCCCTCGCTGCTGATGGGGCGATTCTCGAAGCTCGAGCCGGCGACGTATCGCGTGGCGAAGAAGGAGACGAGCGACGGCGTCGAGATCCGGCTGACGAGCGGCCCGTCCGTCCTCGCCTACACCTTCGCGAAGGAAGCGCCGCACCTGCTGCTCCGCTTCGAGCGCGAGGACGGCACGGTCTACAGAATGGCGAAATGCGAACGCCTCGCCTACTGGGAGATGCACGGCCCAGGAGACGAGGCGTGGCTGCCGTCGAAGGTGCGGTAGGGCTTACAGCGTCGTCAGCACCCTCTCCAGCCGCTCGACGGCCCAGTCGATCTCCTCCTTCTTGATCACCAGCGGCGGCGCGATGCGGATGACGTGGTCGTGGGTCTCCTTGCAGAGCAGCCCCTCATGCTGCAGGGCCTCGCAGAAGCGGCGGGCGCCGCCGGCTTCGCGGTGCAGCTCGATGCCGATCCACAGGCCCTTGCCGCGCACCTCCTTGACGTGCGGCGAGGAGATCCCGCGCAGCCGCTCGATGAAGTAGGGGCCGAGCGCGGCGGAGTTCTCCACCATCCCCTCGTCCACCAGGGCGCGCAGGGCGGCGCGCGCCACGGCGGCGGCCATCGGATTGCCGCCGTAGGTCGAGCCGTGCTCGCCGGGCTGGAAGACGCCCATCACGGCGTCGTCGGCGAGGATGCCGGAGACCGGGTAGAAGCCTCCCGAGAGCGCCTTGCCGACGATCACCACGTCGGGCTTGATGCCCTCGTGCTCGTAGGCGAAGAGCTTGCCGGTGCGGCCGAGGCCGGACTGGATCTCGTCGGCGATGAGCAGGCAGTCGTGCTGGCGGGTGATCTCGCGCAGCCGGCGGAGATAGCCTTCCGGGGGCACCACGATGCCCGCCTCGCCCTGGATCGGCTCGACGAGGACGGCCGCGACGTTGGGGTGCATGGCCCGCTCCACGGCCTCGGCGTCGCCGTAGGGGAGGACGCGGAAGCCGGGAGTGAAGGGGCCGAAGCCGGCGCGGTAGAGCTCCTCGGTCGAGAAGCTGACGATGGCGATGGTGCGGCCGTGGAAGTTGTTGCTGAAGGCGAGGATCTCGGCCTGGCCGTCCGGCACGCCCTTGACCTTGTAGGCCCACTTGCGGGCGGTCTTCAGGGCCGTCTCGACCGCCTCGGCGCCGGTGTTCATGGGCAGGAACTTGTCGAATCCGGCGAGCTCGCACAGCTCGCGGTAGAAGGGGCCGAGCTGGTCGTTGCGGAAGGCGCGCGAGGTGAGGGTCACCTGCCGCGCCTGGCCGATGGCGGCGTTGAGGATCTCCGGATGGCAGTGTCCCTGGTTCACCGCCGAGTAGGCGGCCAGGAAGTCGAGGTACTTCCTGCCCTCGACGTCCCACACCCAGACGCCTTCGCCGCGGCTGATGACGACGTCGAGCGGGTGGTAGTTGTGCGCGCCGTAGCGCTCCTCGAGCGCGATGTAGTCGGCGGTGCGGAGCGCGGCCTTTTTCTCTTCAAGCACGCTGGTGCTCATGATTCCTCCGTGGACGGGTAGGCAGGGGATGGGATTCTGGGGGTCGGGCTGGCTTGAACCGGCCCGACCCGCTTGATTCTGCCATAAACGGGGTGTCCCCGCCCACCCCCTCGTTTCGGCTTCGGCTTCGATACTGATATGATCAGGCCTGCCACCCTCATCCTCGATGATCGATTACACCAACATCCCCCGCGATTCGCGGCGCGTGCCTTTGCAGACGCGCGTCCAGTTCAAGTTCGACCGCTTCAGCGGCTTCATCAGCGAGTACTCGGCCAACATCTCGCCGGGCGGCCTGTTCCTGCGCACGCGAGAGCCGCGGCCGCCGGGCACGGTGCTCGACCTGGAGTTCCGGCTCGGCGACGGCTACGAGCTGATCCGCGGGCGCGGCGAGGTGATCTGGGTGCGCGCCGAGGACGAAGGACCGTCACGGCCGGGGGGAATGGGCATCCGCTTCCTGGAGCTGAGCGAGGGGAGCCGCGAGCTCATCTACCGCATCGTCGACGAGCACATCCTGCAGGGAGGCACGCCCTTCGACGTCACCCAGAAGCCCGCGGACCCCGCGCCGGCCCCGGCGCCCGAAGCCGAACCGGCGCCGTTTCCGGAGCTGCTCGACCGGCCGTCCGCTCCCGGTCGCGGAGAGCCCGAGCCCGCTCCGGACGCCGCCTCCTGGCTGCCGCCTGCCGAGGGAGCCTTCCGCGGCCCGGCGGCCGGCGAGGACGCCGGCGCTCCCAGGGTGCCGTCCCCGGAGCCGTTCCCCGAGCTCCTGCCCAAACCCGCGCCGCCGGCGGCGCCTTCGCCGATGTTCGCCACCAGCTTCGGCAGCGCCTCGGTGCAGCCGCCGCCGCGCCGCCTCTGGCCCTGGGTGCTGCTGGCAGCCTTGGTGGTGCTCGCGGCGGTGGCCTTTCTGCTGGGGAGAGAGGTCATCCTGAAGGCGCCGGTGGAACGGCCGGCGACCGCCAGCCCCGCGCCTCGTCAGGCCCCGGTCCCCAAGCCGCGACAGCCGGCCGCGGAAACCGGCCCACGCGAAGCCTCGCCGCCGGCTCCCCTGCCGCCGGCCGCTCCGGCGCCGGCGCCTCCTGCGGCTCCACAGGGGCCGGTGCTCACCCGGCTGGATCGGGTCACCTCGGAGCGCACCGCCGGCGGCACGGACATCCTGCTCTGGGGCAACGGGGAGATTCCACCGGCGACCTACAAGCGGTCGCGGATCGAAGGCAATCCGCCGCGCGAGCTGATCCGCCTCTCCGGCGTGCGCGGCGCCCAGCCGCAGACGCGCGTCGTCGTCGGCACGCCCGAGGTGTTGCAGGTGCGTACGGGATATCACCCCGAGGCCGGCAACGGCGAGCTCCACGTCGTCCTCGACCTCGCCCACCCGGCCGTGACGGTCACCGGCATCGAGCAGGAGCCGCATCGGCTGCGGATCCACCTCAAGCGCGGATAGCTACTCCAACACAAGGTCGAGCAGCGCCTTGACCGTGCGATGCCGCTCGATCGGATGGCGGAGCGGCGCGTCCGGGTGGACCCGGTAGCGGTTGCGCCGCCCTTCCTTGGAGACCGTCAGGTAACCCTCCGCCTCCAGGTCGGTGACGATGCGCTGCACCGCGCGCTCGGTGATGCCCACCTGCGCCGCCACGTCGCGGAGCCGCACCTCCGGGTCCTTGGCGATGCAGAAGAGGACGTGCGCGTGGTTGGTCAGGAAGGTCCAGCCGGAGGGGGGAGAGGGAGGGCTGTCCATGGGCCGGTTCGGAGCGGCTCGATGCGCCGCAGACGAAAAGCGTGTCGCGTTACTGTAGTCGCTTTTCGGCGGCTTTGTCCAGCCCTAAACATTCCGCGGGCTTGGTGCGTATAGAGAAGTGGAGACGGAAGAAACACGCCAGACAATCTCCTCTCCAACCTCCCTCCTCCAAAACCCCGCCACTTGGGCGGGGTCTTTTTTTGACCTCAGACGTCCTC
>DATBGJ010000459.1:0-6629 GCA_036558045.1 Thermoanaerobaculia bacterium | reverse complement strand
GAAGCAGCTCCTGGATTATCTGAAGTAGGGTGCGCTGCACGCACCGGGTTATAACGGCAGCCGCAGCAGCGCCTCGCACCCTGGATCAGGGTTGCGGTTCTCCAGGGTGAGGCTGCCGCCGTGGGCTTCGGCGATCTGCCGGGAGAGGGCGAGGCCGATGCCCGTCCCTCCCGGCTTCGTGGTGTAGAAGGGGACGAAGAGGTTCTCGGTATTCGAGAGGCCCGGCCCTTCGTCCTCGACGTAAACCTCGACCCAGGCGCCGTTCGTCCGCCAGCCCAAGCCTACCGTGCCTTTGGTGAGCAGCGCCGCGTCCACGGCGTTGCGGATCAGGTTGATCAGGAGCTGCGCGATCTGGTCCGCGTCCCCCTCGATCGTCACCTGCGGCCCCTTTTCGACGTAGACGGGGAGCCGCGTCTCCAGGGCGGCGGTGCGGCGGATCAGGCCCGACAGCTCGAAGGGCGCCGGCCGCGGCGGCGGCAGCCGGGCGAGGCGCGCGTAGGCGGCCATGAAGCGGATCAGCGCTCCCGAACGGTCGCCGATCACCTCCAGGCCGCGCTGCATGTCGTCCTTCCAGTCCTCCGGCGGCGGCTCGCGGGTGAGCAGGAGGGCGAGCGTCGAGGCCATGGAGTGGATGGGCGCGAGCGAGTTGTTGAGCTCGTGGCCAAGCACGCGGATGAGGCGCTGCCAGGCCTGGCGCTCCTCCTCGCGCAACGTCTGCGAGATCTCCGAGATGACCAGCAGACGGTGGGGGAGGCCGCGCTCGCGGAAGGTGCTGCGCCGGATCTCCCAGCGTCCCGGGCCGCCGGGGAAGGTGCGGCTCTGCAGGCGCGAGACCTCGCCGCCGAGCAGGTCCGCCAGGCCGAGCTCCGCCGCCGCTCTGCCCAGCAGGCGTTCGGCGGGCTCCGTCAGCAGGCGCTCGCCGGCGCGGTTGACCAGCCGCAGCCGCCCGAGCTCGTCGAAGGCGAAGACGGCCACGTCCACCTCGTCCATGACGCGGTCGAGGAGCGCCGCGGCCTCGACGGCGCCCAGCCGCTGCTCGCGCATCACCTCGCCGATGGCGTTGACCTCGTTGACCACCTGGGCGAGCGCGTCGGCTTCCGGCGTCTGGCGGGCGCGCAGGGAGAAGTCCCCCTCGCGCAGCGCCGAGAGCAGGTTCGCCAACGTCTGCAGCGGCCGCACCACGCGGTCGCGCAGGTTCGCCGCCTGCCAGGCCCAGAGGAGGACCGCGAACAGGGTCACCGTCCAGCGCAGCTTGAGGCTGTGCGGATCGTGCCAGACGAAGATCACCGCCAGCAGGGTTCCCGGCAGGCCGGTGGCGAGAGAGAGGAGCAGGATGCGCTCCTCGAAGGCGAGCGCGCGCAGGCGTCCGGAGCGGAAGAGGCTGCGGAAGGGGCTCCGCGGCAAGGGGGCCGCCGCCTTCTCGGACTTCTCCCGCCGGTGCAAGGGCTCAGAGGCCATGCTTCTCGATCCGCCGGTAGAGAGCGCTGCGTGAAAGTCCCAGCGCCTGGGCGGCCTGGCTGACGTTGCCGCCGTAGCGGGCGAGGGCCTTCTGGATCAGCACCTTCTCCACGTCCTCCAGCGGCATGTCCTCCAGCCGCTGCGCGGCGGGAGCGGCCGCCTGCAAGGCGAGGTCCGGCGCGTGCACGTAGCCGCCGCCCCCCAGGAGGACGCCGTGCTCGACGGCGTGGTCGAGCTCGCGCACGTTGCCCGGCCAGGGATGGCTCAGCAGGGCCGCCCGCGCCGTCTCCTCGAAACCTAGGAACGTCTTGCGATAGCGCAGCGCGCGCTGCTGGAGGAAGTGATGGGCGAGGGGAAGGATGTCCGCCCGGCGCTCGCGCAGCGGCGGCACGTGGATCTCCACCGTGTTGAGGCGGAAGAGGAGGTCCCTCCGGAAGCGCCCGGCCGCGATCTCCTCGCGCAGGTCGGCGTTGGTGGCGGAGAGGATGCGCACGTTGGAGGTGCGCGTCTTCGACGAGCCCAGGCGCTCGAACTCGCCCGTCTCCAGCACGCGCAGGAGCTTGGCCTGCTGGGTGAGCGAGATGTTGGCGATCTCGTCGAGGAAGATGGTGCCGCCGTCGGCGAGCTCGAAGCGGCCCACGCGGTCGCTCTTGGCGTCGGTGAACGCCCCGCGCACGTGGCCGAAGAGCTCGCTCTCGAAGACCGCCTCCGAGAGACCGCCGGTATTGACCGTCACCATCGGGACCGCGGCACGCGCCGAGGCGGCGTGGAGGGCGCGGGCCACGACTCCCTTGCCGGTGCCACTCTCGCCGGTGATGAGCACGTTCGCCGCCGAGGGACCGACGCGCTCGATCAGCTCGATAACCCGCTTCATCTCCGGCGACTCGGCGATCAGGATGGGCTCGCCCGTCGAGCGCAGCAGCTCGTTCTCGGCCTCCAGCCGCTGGCCCCGGCGCAGCGCCTTGCGGAGGTCGATCTGGGTGCGCAGGATGGTCAGCAGGCGGGCGTTCTCCCAGGGCTTCTCCACGAAGTCGCGGGCGCCCCGGCGCATGGCTTCCACGGCGATGTCGACGCTGGCCCAGGCGGTCATCACCACCACCGGCAGGGATTCGTCGACGCCGCGCAGCCGCGTCAGCAGGTCCAACCCTTCGCGGCCGGAGGTGGTGTCGCGCGTGTAGTTGAGGTCCATCAGCACGGCGTCGAACTCGCGGCTGGTGACGGCCTGCAAGATCTCGGCGGGAGAGCCGGCGGTCTCCGTCTCGAACCCCTCAGCCTTGAGCAGCAGGCGCAGGGCTTCGCGCACCTCGTGCAGGTCGTCCGCGATCAGGACGCGGGGGCGGGGCGGCGCGCCGTTCATTGCCCTGAGACTTTAGCAGGGCGCATAAAAAAAGGGCTGCCGCGATCAGGGCGGCAGCCTTCAAAGGCGCGCGAACATCACCCGCGCACGACGCGCGGGGTACCAGAATCCTTAGACGACCTCGAAGCCGCTGGCCTTGAGCTCGCGGCTCTCGATCTCCCGCTGGATGCCCGTCTCTTCCTCGACGACGCGGCCGTCGAAGAGGTGGACGGTGCGCTGGGCGTAGCGGGCGAAACGCGGGTCGTGGGTGACCATGCAGATGGTGGCGCCGTCGCGGTGCAGGTCCTGCAGGAGATCCATGACGGTCTCGCTGTTCTTGGAATCCAGGTTGCCGGTGGGCTCGTCGGCGAGCAGGATCGAGGGCTTGCCGACCACGGCGCGGGCCACCGCGACGCGCTGCTGCTGGCCGCCGGAGAGCTGCGACGGGTAATGCTTCATGCGATGCGACATGCCCACCTTCTCCAGCGCCTCCTGCACCCGCTCCTTGCGCTCCTTGGCGGCCATGCCGCGGTAGGTGAGCGGCAGCTCGACGTTCTCGTACACCGTCAGGTCGCCGATCAGGTTGAACGCCTGGAAGATGAAGCCGATCTCGCGGTTGCGGATGCGCGCCCGCTCCGAGAAGGAGAGGTCGGCGACCTGCTTGCCGTTGAGGTTGTACTTGCCCTCGCTCGGCGTATCGAGCAGGCCGAGGATCGACAGCAGGGTGGTCTTGCCGCAGCCGGACGGCCCGGCGATCGAGACGTACTCGCCGTTGTGGATCTCCATGTGGATTCCCGACAGGGCGTGGGTCTCGACCTCGTCGGTCAGAAAGACCTTGGTCACGCCATCGAGGCGAATCAGCGGCTCGGATGCATTCATGGATTCCTCCAAATTACGTCGTTTTCAGTTCAACCGTATCCTGTCGTAACCGTCCTGTGCCGCGGTGTCCGAGAGGATCACCTGGTCGCCGACCTGCAATCCCTTGAGGATCTCGACCGTATTGACCGAGGTGCGCCCCAGCTCGACCGGCACCCGCACGGCCTCCTTGCCGTCCTTCACCAGCTTGAACAGCTCGATCTTGCTGTTGGCCTGGCCGATGGCCGGCCGGCCGACGTAGAGGACGTTCTCCAGCCGCTCGATCTCGACCGTGCCGTCCACCGAGAGGTTCGGCCGCGCACCCGCCGGCAGCGGTCCGTCCAAGGCCACGTCCACCACCACCGAGCCGTCCTGCGACGACGGAGCGACCCGCGTTACGTGGCCCTGAATGATGACCGGGCGGGTGTCGATCGAGGCCTTCATCCCTTCGTGGACTTCCTTGGCCTGCACCTCGGGGATGCGCAGCTCGGCCTTGAGCTTCTCCGGCCGCGCCACCCGCGCCAGCACCGTGCCGGGCGTCACGCTCTGGCCCACCTGCACCGGCAGATCCTGGAGCTGGCCGGCGATGCCGGCCCGCACCTTGAGCGATTCCACCTGCCGCCGCCGCAGCTCGAACATGGCGCGCGCCTGGTCCACCCGCGCGCGCTGGGCGGCGAGCTGCGCGTCGGCCGAGCGCTTGTTCTGCTGCACGCGCTCGCGCTCGATGCCGGCCTGCTTGGAGAGCTGAGTGGCCCGCAGGCGCGACAGCTTCAGGTTGAGGTCCGGGATCAGGCCGTCCTTGGCCAGCTTCTCGTCCGCCTCCTGCTGCAGGTTCGCCTGCGCGCTCTGCGATTCCGCCGCGGCGAGCTGGGCCTGCTGATTGAGGAGCTGGTTCTCGAGCTGCGCCTTGAGGTCGTCGTAATCGGCCTGCGCCGCCTTGAGCTGCGCCTCGGCCTCCAGCGCGCTCTGCTGGATCTGCGGATCGCTCATCTCGAGCAGCACCGTGTCGGCGGTGACCGTGACGCCCGGCAGGGCGGGGATGCGCTCGACCCTGCCCTCGACCGGCGCCGAGATCCAGCGCACGTCCTCCGGCACCAGCGTGCCGGGACCGCGCACCTGGCGCAGCATCAGGCCGCGCTTGACGGTATCGGTCAGCACGGTCTCCTTCTCGACCGTCGGCGCCGCCGGCTCCAGCCGGGTCAGACCGATGGTGACCAGCGAGATCACCGCGATGCCCGCGACGATAAAGACACTTCGCCGAAAGCGGCGCTTCTGTGCTTCTCCGGTACGAGGTATATCCATGAGGATCGGCTCTCCGTGTCACAGTACGCATTGGCCGTGCCAATGTTTCATCCGTTGTAACTCGCTGATTCTGAAAATTTTAAGCGTTCCTTCACAGAGTGGATCGTTCGCTCGCGGGAATCGGCGGTCCCAGAACCGGACACCTCCATGCTAGCCTTCGCGCATGAGCGCCGAAGACCATCGCCGCGCCGCTCCGGCTGTCCTCGGCTTCGCCGTGCTCACGGTGAGCGACAGCCGGACGCCCGCGGACGACACCAGCGGCGACGCGATCCGCGCTCTCATCTCCGCCGCCGGCCACCGGATCGTAGATTCTACTCTCGTTGCGGACGATGTGGCGGCGATTCGCGCGGCTTCACGACGATTGCTGGCGCTGGACGGGGTCGACGTGCTGGTGACCACCGGCGGCACCGGCTTGTCGCCGCGCGACCTCACCCTGGAGGCGCTGGGACCGCTCTTGGAGCGCTCCCTCGACGGTTTCGGCGAGCTCTTCCGCATGCTCTCCTACCAGCAGGTGGGTGCGGCGGCGATGCTCAGCCGCGCCGCCGCCGGCCTCATCGGCGCCAAAGCGGTGTTCCTCCTCCCCGGCTCGCCCAAGGCGGTCGCGCTGGCGATGGAGAAGCTGATCCTGCCGGAGGCGGCGCACCTGCTGGGCCAGGCGCGGCGCAGTCACCCTTGAAGATGAGGCGCTGTTGTAGGGGCGTAGCATGCTACGCCCCTACAGAGGCCACGCCACGCGACGTCCCCTGCTACGCCCCTACAGAGGCCACGCCACGCGACGTCCCCTACTGCACCTGCTCCTTCGTCTTCAAAAACCGCAAATCCGGCCATTCCTCGCCGGTCGTCTTCAGGTGCCAGGCGTTGCGCGCCAGGAACACCGGCGAGCCGTTGTGGTCCTCGGCCATGGCGGCGTGGTTGGCGTGCGAGAACTTCTTGATCGCCTGGTGGTCCGGCGCCTCCACCCAGCGCGCGGTATAGAGGCTCGTGCCTTCGAAATGCACCGGGATGTTGTACTCGGTGCGGATGCGGTCCGCCAGCACGTCGAACTGCAGCGCCCCGGCGACGCCCACGATCCACTCGTTGCCGAGGCTCGGGCGGAAGATCTGCGCCGCTCCCTCCTCGGCGAGCTGCAGCAGGGCGCGGCCGAGGTGCTTGGCCCGCATCGGATCCTCGGGCCGCACCTTCTTGAGCAGCTCGGGCGCGAAGCTCGGGATGCCGGTGAAGCGCAGCTCCTCGCCCTCGGTCAGCGCGTCGCCGATGCGCAGGTTGCCGTGGTTGGGGATGCCGAGGATGTCCCCCGCCCACGCCTCCTCGGCCAGCTCGCGCTCGCGCGCCAGGAAGAGGACCGGGTTGTGGATGGCGAGCGTCTTGCCGGAGCGCACGTGGAGGAGCTTCATGCCGCGCTCGAAGCGGCCGGAGCAGAGGCGGACGAAGGCGATGCGGTCGCGGTGGCGCGGGTCCATGTTCGCTTGGATCTTGAAGACGAAGCCGCTCACCTGGCTCTCCTGCGGATCCACCTGCCGCGTGGCCGCCGGCTGCGGGCGCGGCGGCGGCGCCAGCTCGACCAGACCCTGGAGCAGCTCGCGGACGCCGAAGTTGTTGAGCGCGCTGCCGAAGAAGATCGGCGTCATGTGCCCCTCGCGGTAGTCCTGGAGCGAGAAGGCCGGGCAGAGGCCGCGCG
>DATBGJ010000458.1:0-3444 GCA_036558045.1 Thermoanaerobaculia bacterium | reverse complement strand
CCGGCGCCGGAAATCTTGGCGGCGCCGCCTTCGGCCTCGATCCGCCGTACCAGGGCGCGGACCGGCGCGGGAACCACTCCCAATTCCTCCAGACAGGCCTCGCACTCGCGGATCAGCTCGCGGACGCGCGCCGCATCCTCCTCCTCGCGCGCCAGCTCCTCGCGGAGGCCGCGGGTCACGGCTTCCATACGGTCGAGCCGCCGCGCGTGTTCTGCGGGATCCTGGTCGCAGCGCCGGCGCACCGCGGCCACGACGGCGCCGGTGGGCTCGGGAGGCGTACCCGTGTCGTAGACCCGCAGGCGGGAGAGCAGGGAAGAGCGGGGCTCGATCGCCGCGGTCTCCAACCCGTCGGCCGTCTTGCGCGCCCAGAGGAGGCCGCCGTGCACGACCGCCGCCGTGTCCACCCCGGAAGGCAGGCCGTGCTGCCGCCGCTCCACCTCCAGGGCGAGGCGCTCGATGCGTTCCAGGTCGAGCGGCGCGGAGCGCCAGGCGAAGTAGGCCGCGATCACCCCGACGGCAGTGGCCGCCGAGCTGCCGAATCCGGAGCCGACCGGCAGGTTGGACGTGACGCGGAGATGGCCTCCGGCGGGCGCTTCTTCGCCAAGGGCCTCGATCGCCTCTCCGAGCGCCGCTTTTACGACGTGCAGTGGATCGTCGCCGCGCAGGACGCGGAACCGTTCCGGGCTCGGCCGCTCGGCGTAGCGCTGCCAGTTTTCGCGGGCCTGGCGGGCGTACTCGCGGATCGCCGTCCAGGAGGTGCCGGCGACGAAACCGAGATCAGGGAGCTCCAGCCGGATCCGCGTCGGAGCCACCGCAGGGAGATCGCACAGGCGGGCGGTGAGGCGCAGGTCCACGGCGGCGACGAGGGCCGGCCGGCCGTAGACGACCGCGTGCTCGCCCATCAGGATCAGCTTGCCGGGGACCGAGACGAGCAGCAGCCGGCCTCCGCTCAGGTGAGAAGCGGCGGCCGTTGCGGGATCTCGCCGCGCCCGAGCGTCTCGTGGGCGCGCGCCAGGTCGTTGGAGGTGAACGCCGCCATCAGCGACAGCTCGCCGGCGAGCACCACGGCGCCCAGGATCTCGGCCAGCCGCGACACGGCCTCGCCGCGGCGTTCCGGGTCCGGCGAGACGCCGAGCACCGAGAGCGCTTCGCGCTGGGTGTCGAGAGCGGTGCCGCCGCCCACCGCGCCGAGCGGCACGTCGGGCATGAAGATGGAGGCGAAGACCGAGTCCGGGCCGCGCGGCTCGATGCAGGTGACGCCCATCGAGCCCTCGACGACGTGCGCCGGGTCCTGGCCGGTGGCGATGAAGAAGCCGGCGCAGACGTTGGCGTAGTGGGCGTTGTAGCCCATGGAGCCGGCGGCGATCGAGCCGAGGAGGTTCTTGCGGTACTGCACCTCGACCAGGCTGCGGGCGTCGGTCTTCAGGATGTGGTGGAGGATCGGCGCGTCGAGCAGGATCTCGGCGTAGATGCGCTTGCCGCGGCCTTCGTGGAAGTTGACGTGCGCCGGCTTCTTGTCGACGCAGTAGTTGCCCGAGAGGCCGATGCAGGGCACGCCCGTCGCCGGCTCGATGAGCTCGTTGACGGCGCGGTCGCAGGCGATGGTCGCCATGTTCATCCCCATGGCGTCGCCGGTGTCGAAGCGGAAGCGCAGGAAGACGGTGGTGCCGAAGGCGTAGGGCTTCACCTCCAGCAGCCGCAGGTAGCGGCTGGTGTCTTCGGTGACCTCCCGGATCTCCTCGAAATGGTCCTGGATCCATTGCAGGAACTGCTGCGTCTGCACGATGCCGGCGGTGCGGAAGACGGGCGCGCGGGTCATGCCCACGTCCTCGACGCGCACCACGGCGCCGCCGGCCTCGCGCAGGGCGGCGCAGCCGCGGTTGGTGCTCGCCACCAGAGCCGCCTCGGTGGTCGCGAGAGGCACCCAGACGTCGCCGTCGGCGTACTGGCCGCGCACCTTCAGCGGGCCCACGATGCCCATCGGGATCTGCGCCACGCCGATGAAGTTCTCGCAGTGGCGGTGCGAGGCGCGCTGCACGTCGAGCGAGTGGTGGCCGATGTTGGCGAGCGGCGTCGCCGTCATCTCCTCCAGGGCCAGGCGGCGGATCTCGGCCGCCTCCTCGGCGGGCAGGCTCTTGGGCAGCTCGTGGAACCGGCGCTCGCCCTCGACGAGGGAGCGCACGAGCTCCTCGCGGGTCAGCGGCGCCGGGGAAACGGGATTGGCAATCTTGCTCATTCTCACAGCCCTCTCAGGAGCTTCACGCCTCGCAACTCCGCGATGGTACGCACGCCGAGGCAGAACATACAAATCTTCAGCTCACGCACGGTACGCCGCACCTTGTCGGCGACCCGCTCCGGCGACTCGGTGGCCGGGGCGAGGAACGGAAACGCCATCCCCGCCAGATCGGCGCCGAGGGCGATGGCCTTGGCGGCGTCGAGGCCGTTGCGCAGGCCGCCGCTGGCGATCACCGTCAGGCCCTCGACGCGGCGCACCTGGCGGATCGACTCCGGCGTCGGCAGGCCCCAGCCGGCGAAGATCTCGCCGATCTCTGGATCGCCGGCGCGCTGGGCCTCGATGCGGGCCCAGCTCGTGCCGCCCACCCCCGCCGTGTCGACGATGCGCACCCCGACGCCGGCCACGGCGCGCGCCGTGGCCTCCGAGATGCCGCTGCCGACCTCCTTGACCGCCACCGGCACGCTCAACCCCCGCACCACCTCGCCGATCTTCGGCAGCAGCCCGGAGAAGTTGCACTGTCCCTCGGGCTGGATCGCTTCCTGGAGCGGGTTCAGGTGCAGGACCAGGGCATCCGCCCCGATCATCTCCACCGCCCGCCGGCACTCCCTTACGCCCATGCCGTAGTTGAGCTGCACGGCACCCAGGTTGGCGAGCAAGGGAACCGAGGGAGCGACCTCGCGGACGCGAAAGGTATCAGCTTTCCCCTCATCCTCCAATGCTTTCCGCTGCGAGCCCACGCCGACCGCGATGCCCGTGCGCTCCGCGCCCGCCGCCAGATGGCGGTTGATGCGGCCGGCGCTCTCGGTGCCGCCCGTCATGCAGGAGATGAGCAGGGGCGCCGCGAGCCGGCGGCCGAGGAACTCGACGGCGACGTCGATCTCCTCGAAGTCGATCTCGGGCAGGGCCTGGTGCTCGAAGCGGTACTCATCGAAGACGCTGCCGCCGAGCTGCATACGCTCGTCGAGCGCCAGGCGGATGTGCTCCGCCTTGCGGTCGCGGGACTCCAGGGAGATCACGTCGCCGGCCGCCGCCTGGGGACCGCTCACCGCTCGCGCTCCCGCAGGTAGTCGATCAGCCCCGCGAGGAACAGCCGGCCGTCGGCCGCGAGGCCCGGCGCCAGCGCCGCCAGGGCGGCGCGGGCGGCGCGCAGCCGTTCGTCGATCATGGCCAGGACGGCGGCCTGCGCGCCGGTCTCCGCCAGCACGCGC
>DATBGJ010000457.1:0-4346 GCA_036558045.1 Thermoanaerobaculia bacterium | reverse complement strand
GCGGAACGCTCGGGGGCCGAAGCTGACGAGCTTTACCTCAGCCCGCCCGGACATGGCGCGCGCTAGCTCCTCGGCGAACCTCTCGCCGCCGCCGACGATCGATTCCGGCGCGAAGTACGTCGGAGTCACATGAACGACTCTCATTTCCAGTGCACCCACTGCGGCCGGGCAAATCCCAGCGTGACGATGGCGAGCTGAGTTGCCAGCGCCGCGGTGCCGCTCAGGACGTTGAAGACCAGCACGCCGGCCGTGGTCGAGAGCGGGAGCAGGGCGACCAGCGCCGCCTGAACGGCCACCAGGGCGAGCATCGCCAGCCCCTGCCAGCGGGTCCAGGAGCGGGCAAAATTGACGCCCACGAGATATCCATCCAGAAGCGAGACGCCCGCCCCGGCCACCACCAGCAGCAGCTCGCGATGAAGGCCGGCGTAATTCTTCCCCAGCAGCAGGAGGAACAGGTCCGGAGCGATCGCCGCGGCGGCGAGCATCGCCAGGGCGACGGCCGCCAGCGAGGCACCGAACTGGAGGGCGCGCCGGCGATAGATGCGGTCGTCCGTGATCCGCGCCAAGCGCGGCAGGAAGACGACGCCGGTCAGACTGGAGAAGATCCCCACGAGGAGCCCGAGCCGGCCGAGAGCTCCCACCTCGGCGATGTTGCGCGTGACGCCGAAGGTGGCGGCGAGCCAGACCGTGAGCGGTCCCTGGACGGCGAAGTAGAGAGCGCTCGGCAGTGTCGGCAGCAGGTAGCGCAGAACCTTCCGTCGGTACAGTCCGAGATCGACCGACGGCGCTTTCGCATCCACGCCAGGCCGGGCCAGGAGAGTAACGACCGCGGAGCCGGCGCCCGAGGCGAGCACTCCCAGCCAGGACTTCAGCAGCGCCGAGACAACCAACAGAGCCGTGAGCAGGAGGCGCGTGAATCCCCCCGCCAGCTCGGCTCCATAGGAAACCCCGTAGCGGTCGGCCAGACGCAGGGCCAGGACCCGCAGGGATGAAACGATCTGAAACCACACGCAGAGAACGATCCCGCCGGTCACCAGCAGCGCCTCGGCGAGGCCGTAGCCCTTCGCCGTGGCCATACGCGGGAACGCCAGCGCCACGCCGGCGGCGCCCAGCAGAAAAGCGAGGCGCCGCAGCGAGAGCACGGCCGCGAAGTAAGGCTGGAACTCCTCGCCCTCCTTCGCCGCGCGATGGAAGAAGTGGACGAGCGAGGTCGAGCTGCCGAGGTCGGTGATGAAGTTGAAGAACGTGACCACCGAGAAGGCCAGCGTGTAGAGCGCGAACTCCCGCACCGGCATGAAGTTGACGAACAGCAGCCCCGCCGCGATGCCGGTGAGCTGGACGACGGTCTGGGTGGAGAAGTAGGCGGAGAGGATCCTGGTCCAGCGGCGGACGCGCAGGCTGAAGATCTGGCCCGAGGTGAGGACCTCGGCGGGAGGAACGGTCATCCCAGGCTCACTCCAAATCCCTCGAGAACCATCCGCGCCAGCCGCCGCGACCGCTCCCCGGGCCGCTGCGCCGCCAGCTCCGGCCGCATCCATTCGGCGACCGGGATGTAGAACCCCGATTTCGGCCGCGTCCAAAGCGCCGGAGGCAGCTCCGGCGCCGCCTGGCGGACGAGGGCGGCCTTGCCCTGGCTCCGCGCGGGCTCGAAGCCGGCGGCGGCGAGCCGCTTGCGTAGCCAGGCGTCCACCAGAGGCACCCGCAGCTCGACGGACCACGCCATGGAGGCCCAGTCCGAGTCGCGCAGGAGCTGGTTGCGCATGTAGCGGGAGGTCTCCAGCTCGTGCACCGCGGTCCAGGCGCCAGACAGGTGGCCGTTGCCGGCGGCGAGGGCGCGCGCCGCGTCGGCGATGGGGTCGTAGCGCCTCAATCCTTCCTCGGCCAGATCGCGGCCGAGGAGCCCCGGCAGCTCTTCCGGCAGGAAGAGGCCGCGGCGCAGGAAGTAGGCACCGGGGAGCGTCCGGCCGTGGCGGAGGAATCCCGCGAGCTTCGGCCGTCCGGGCGAGATCCGCCTGACGACCGCGGGCCAGACGGCCGCGAGACCCGGGACCCGGCCCGCCCGCCGCGCCGCCCGCGCCAGTCGTGGCACGCCGGCGAAGGAAGGGTAGCTGCCGAAGAGCTCGTCGCCGCCGAGGCCGGAGAGCACCACCTTGATGCCCGCCTCGTGCGCCGCCCGGCTCACCGCCCAGGTATTGAAACCGTCGATGCTCGGCTGATCCATGACGGCGAGCGCGCCTTCCCAGAGATCCGCCAGCTCCGCCCGGCCCATGCGGCGCTCGATGTGCCGTGTCCCCAGCCGCTTCGCCACCTCGGCGGCGAGCGGCGCCTCGTCGAAGGCCGTGCCCTCCAGACCTTCGAAATGCAAGGTGAAGGTGGCCGGCGGCTCGGGCAGGTGCCGGCGGGCGAGCGCCGCGATCAGGCTGGAGTCGAGGCCCGCCGAGAGGAAGACCGCCACCGGCACGTCCGAGACCAGGTGCGCCTTGACGGAGTCCTCCACCGCGGCCGCCGGCTCCAGCGGCTCGGCTCGCTCGGGAGGGTGAGGCTGAGGCTGGCCGACGTCCCCCTCGCGGACGAGCAGGTGATGCCCCGCGGGCAAGGCGCGGATCTCGCGGCGGATGGTGAACGGCTCGGGGACCGATCCCCAGAGGAGGAAGCCGGCGAGGCCCGCAGGATCGATCTCGCGGGAGACCGCGCCTCCCTGCTCCAGCGCCTTGACCTGCGAGGCGAAGCGGAGGCAGCCGCCCGCCGTCGCGTAGTAGAGCGGCTTGACGCCCAGCGGATCGCGGGCGAGGAGCAGGGTCTTCTCGCGGTCGTCCCAGATCGCCAGGCCGTACATGCCCCGCAGGCGCGAGAGCATGGCCGCCCCATCGCGGGCGTAGAGGGCGAGCAGCACCTCGGTGTCGCTGCGCGAGCGGAAGCGCTCTCCCGCCGCCTCCAGCTCCCGGCGCAGCTCCATGAAGTTGTAGATCTCGCCGTTCTGGACGATTTGGAACCGACCGTCTTCCGACGCCATGGGCTGATCGCCCGCCGCGGAGAGGTCGAGGATGGCCAGGCGCCGGCTGGCGAGGGCGGCGCGGCCGTCGTCCGACATCCACAATCCCGCCCCGTCCGGTCCCCGGGAGGTCATGGCGTCGCGGGTCCGCAGTAGCTCGGCGCGGTCGAGCCGCGGGGCTGCGTCGGAGAGGCGGACGATGCCGTTGATGCCGCACATCAGGCGATCAACCTCTCCAGCAGCGGGCGTAGCCGTTCCCTGAATCGTTCGATTCCGAACTCCCTCTGCCAACGCGCGCGGCCGGCTTCGCCCAGGCGCGCGGCCGTTTCGGGCTCGCCGAGCAGCCGGGCCAGGCCCGCCGTCAGCTCGTCCCGGTCGTCCGGATCGACGAGGAGGCCGGTTTCGCTATGCCGCACGATCTCCTCCGCGGCGCTCCCGCGCGCGGCGAGAACGGGTTTGCCCGCCCGCATCGCCTCCAGGTAGACAAGACCGAAGCCTTCGCCCAGGCTCGGCATGGCGAAGGCGGCGCAGCGCCGATACAGCTCGGCGAGCGTCGCCTCGCTGACGAAGCCGGTGAAGGTGACGGCCTCCGCGACTCCCAAGGCCGCTTTGGCCTCCAGGCGGCCGCGGTCGTCGCCGTCGCCGGCGATCACCAGCCGGGTTTTGGGGTGCTCGGCGAGAAGGTTCGGCAGCGCTTCCAGGAGCTGGTCGTGCCCCTTGTAGCGCTCGCCGGCGGCCATGCGTCCGGCGATGAGGAGGAAGCCGCGTCCGAGCCGGTCGAGCAGCGCGGCGTCCGCCTCTCCCGCGGGCTCCCGCTCCTCCAACGCCAGGGGAACGACGGCGGTGCCGCCGAGATCCGGGCAGAACGGCCGCGCGCGCTCCAGCGTGTGGGCCGAGATGGCGAATCTCGCCGTCGCCTGGAGCAGAGCCCGGCGGCGGTCCCAATCGAGCGGCCGCCAGACCTCGATGCCGTAGAGCGGCATGAGATACGGCGCCCGGAGTGGAGCGGGGACGAAGGACTGAACCCGCGCCGGCCCCAGGAGATCGAAGACGTAGGCCGCGCCGCGATTCGCAATCTGTTTCCTCCACACCGCAAAGGCCAAGGCCCGCCGATCGCCGCCGAAGCCGCGGGCGGGAACGGTGAGACCGGGTGTTCCGGCGCCGTTCAGGGAAAGGAGCCGGAAGCCGATCCCCCGCTCGCCGGCGAACGCGGCGCAGGCGCCGGCCAGGAGGCGGCCGGCCGCGGCGCGGCCGCCGCCATCCAGCCCGAGGCCGGCGGAGACGAAGACGAGATCGCGTCGGGTGTTCATCTTTCAGGGGTCCCGGGCAGGCTCCGCCCCCTTCGGTGTACATC
>DATBGJ010000456.1:0-1887 GCA_036558045.1 Thermoanaerobaculia bacterium | reverse complement strand
TCAACAGCCTGGTGCTGCGCCTGCGGCCGGCCGGCGAGGCGAGCTTCCACGGCTTCCTGGAGCAGGCCCGCGACGTCACCCTCGGCGCCTTCGCCAACCAGGACGTCCCCTTCGAACGGCTCCTGGAGGAGCTGCGCGTGGAGCGCGACTTCTCCCGCACGCCGCTGTTCCAGGTGATGCTCGTGCTGCAGAACTTCCCCGACGCCGCGGTCGAGGTCTCCGGCGTGCGCCTCGAGCCGCTGGCGATGACCGACGACCACTCGGATTTCGATCTCAGCCTCTGGCTCACCGAGGCCCCGAGCGGATTGGACGGCTACTTCAGCTACGGCGTGCACGTCTTCGACCGTGCCACCGTCGTCCGCCTTGGCGCCGGCTTCGAGGTCCTCCTGCGCGGCGCCGTCGAGGATCCCGGGCTGCCGCTGCGCGACCTGCCCCTGCTCAACCGTGACGAGCGCCGGCAGCTCCTCGCCTGGAGCGCGGGGCCGCCCGCGCCGCCGGCACCGCAGCGGGTCGAGGCCATGTTCGCGGAGCGCGCGCGGATCTCGCCCGGGGCGCCGGCCGTGGAGTGGGACGGCGGCCGCCTCACCTACGCCGATCTCGACCGCCGATCGGACGCCCTTGCGGCGCGCCTGCGAGATCTCGGCGTGGGGCCCGAGGTGCTGGTGGGGCTTTCTTTGGAGCGCTCGCCCGAGATGGTCGTGGCCCTGTTTGCCGTGCTCAAGGCGGGCGGCGCGTACCTGCCGCTCGATCCGGCGTACCCCGAGGCGCGCACCGCCTTCATGATCGAGGACTCCGGTGTGGCGGTGGTGCTGTCATCGGAATCTCTGTCCCTGGCGTCCTTGAAGTCCCTGCCGTCCCTGTCGTCCTTGGATTCCACCCACCCCGCCGACGTCATCTACACCTCCGGCTCCACCGGCCAACCCAAGGGCGTCGTCGTGGAGCACCGCTCGCTCGCCGCGTACACCGCGAGCGCCATGGAGGCCTTTGCCTTAACCCCCGCCGACCGCGTCCTCCAGTTCGCCTCGATCAGCTTCGACACCAGCGGCGAGGAGATCTATCCGGCGCTGGCGAGCGGCGCCACGCTGGTGCTGCGGCCGGAGGACATGGCGCAGTCCATCGCCCATTTCCTGCGCGAGGTGGAGCGGCTGCGCGTCACCGTGCTCGACCTGCCCACCGCCTTCTGGCACGAGCTTGTGGCATGCCTCGGCACGGAAGGCGATCTGCCCGCCTGCGTGCGCCTGGTGATCCTGGGCGGCGAGAAGGCCCTGCCGGAGCGCGTGGCCCTGTGGCGCCGGCGCGTGTCTGGAAGCGTCCGGCTGCTCAACACCTACGGTCCCACCGAGGCCACGATCGTCTCCACCCGCCGCGATCTCACCGATGGGGATGAGGCGCCGATCGGCCGGCCCATCCCCGGCGCCTGCGCGCACGTCCTCGACCGCTGGGGAGCGCCGGTGCCGGTGGGCGTCCCGGGCGAGCTGCACGTGGGCGGCGCCGGCTTGGCGCGCGGCTATCTGCGGCGGCCCGACATCACGGCGGAGAGGTTCGTCCCCGATCCTTTCGGACCTCCAGGCGCGCGCCTCTACAAGACCGGCGATCTCACGCGCTGGCTGCCCTCCGGCGATCTGGAGTTCCTCGGCCGCGTGGACCAGCAGGTGAAGCTCCGCGGCTTCCGCGTCGAGCTGGGGGAGATCGAAGCCGCGCTGCGCTCGCATCCGGCGGTGCGCGACGCGGTGGTGGCCCTGAAGCCCGGCCCCGGCGGCGATCCGCGGCTGGTGGCGTTCACCGTGCGTGAAGTCGTAGGGTGCGCTGTGCGCACCAAAGCCGTCGATGAAGGTGCGCACAGCGCACCCTACACAGCTCCACCCGATCTGCGGGCATTCCTCCGCG
>DATBGJ010000455.1:0-4532 GCA_036558045.1 Thermoanaerobaculia bacterium | reverse complement strand
GGCTGGGAATCCCTCCGTCTCCCCCTTGCGATTGCTCACCCGGCGATCCGGAGTCCTGGGGGTGCCGTCCGCGGCGAAGAGGCGGAACCATGCCTGCACGGGCTCGAAGAAAGCCGTCTCCCGGCCGCTCCCCCAGACGACGACGAAATCGCCGTTCGGCGCCGCCGCGATCCGCGGCTGCCATTGATGGTCTCTGTGGCGCTGGTTGACGGAGATCTCCGGGCCGCGGGGAGTCTGGGCCTGGAGCATCGGCGCCAGCAAGGCGCCGAGAGCGAGGAGGATGAAGGTCGTTCTGCGATGCATGACGGTTCCCTCCTGTAGAGAAATGAGCTTATAGCATACGAGGGATCCGTCTCAAAGAGGGTTCTTCAATCCTCGGGCAGCGCGGCCACCGCTTCTGCCACCTCCCGCGCCGAGGCGTAGCGCTGCGCCGGGTCCTTGGCGAGCAGCTTCCCGAGGAAGTCGCACCACGGGGCCGGCAGGCCGGGGCGGAACTTGCGGACGTCGGGCGGCGGTTGCTGCAGGTGCTGCATGGCCACGGCGGCGCCGCTCGCACCCTGGAAAGGCTCCATGCCCGCGAGGAGCGTGTAGGCGAGCACGCCGAGCGAGTAGAGGTCGGCGCGGCCGTCGAGCGCCAGGCCCTGGAGCTGCTCGGGGGACATGTAGAGCGGCGAGCCGACGGCGAAGCCCGGTTGGGTCAGTTGGACGTCGGAGCCCAGCATGCGGGCGATGCCGAAGTCGAGGATCTTCAGCCGCGCCGGCGTGACGAGGACGTTGCTCGGCTTGAGGTCGCGATGGATGACGCCGGCGGCGTGGGCCTCGGCGAGGCCGCTGGCGATCTCGGCGAGCATGGCCTTGATCCTGGCCAGCGGCAGCGCTCCCTGCCGGGCGAGCACCTTGTCCAGGCTCTCGCCCTCGAGGTACTCCATGGTGATGAAGATGCCGCCGCCGAAGCGTCCCAGGTCGAAGACGCGCACGACGTTGGGATGGGTGATGCGGCGGCAGAGCTGGATCTCCCGCAGCAGCCGCTCCTCGTCGCGCGGATTCTCGCCCGGCTGGCTGAGCACCGTCTTGACGGCCACCGTCTCGTCGAGCTCGCGGTCGTGGGCCTTGTAGACCCGGCCCATGCCGCCGCGCCCCAGCTCGGCGAGGATGTCGTAGCGGCCGGCGAGCAGGTGGCCTACCTCCAGGACGGCGGCGGGACCGAGCTCGCGATGCGTGACCGCTTCGGTCGGCGCCAATTCACGGCGGGCCGGCGGCGGCACGGCGGTCGAGGTCCGCTCCGGCAGCAGGTTGCCCAGGCGGTGCGCCGCGTCGCGGTAGTCGGGCTTCAGGGCGATCAGCTTCTCATAGCGGAGGCGCGCCTCCGACACGTCGCCGGAGCCTTCGTGCGCCCGCGCTTCCCAGTAGAGCCGTTCCAGGACTTGTTGCGCCGCGCCCGAGCGCTCGTCCACGGGCACCCGGGCAAGGCGGCGGAGCGCCTCGGCGTAGAGGCGCTCCTCGACCAGCAGGGGCGCGAGCAGCAGGGTGCCTTCCTGGAAGCCGGCGTCTCCGGGCTGGATCTGCATCAGGGCCCGCGCCGCCTGCGCCCGGTCTCCCGCCGCCAGCAGGAGATGCGCGGCGTCGAGGGGCTGGCCGGCCTTGAGGTAGCACGCGGCGGCGGCGTCGCGGTCTCCCGCCTTGGCGTACGCCGCGGCGGCGAGCTGCGGATTGCCGGCGGCGGCGAAGCAGCGGGCGGCGTCGCGCGGCCGGTCGGCGCGCAGGTAGGCTGTCGCCGCGCGCTGCGGCTCGCGCGCCGCCTCCCAGCGCGAGCCGGCCTTCGCCCAGTCGCCGGCCGTCTCGTAAGCCGTAGCGGCCTCGCTGGGGAAGCCGAGGGCGGCGAAGAGGTGCGCCGCTTCGAGGGAGAGGCCGGCCTCCAGATATGCCTGCGCGACGCGCCGGCGGTCGGCGTCGGAGACCTTGGTCGCCAGGCGCCGCGCCTCTTCCGGCTTGCCCAGGGCGAGGAAGGCCTGGATGGCTTCCACGTACCTGCCCGCCTGCTCCAGCATCGAGGCGGTCTTCGGCGTCGCCTCCAGCCGCCCGGCCAGGACCGCGCCCTCGCCACCGCGGCCGAGCCGGGAGAGGATCTCGGCGCGCTTCATGTCCACCTGCCGCAGCTTCATGTCGGTCGCCGGATCGGCGCCGGCGCGGGGGTCCTGGCGCAGCCGCTTCGACTCCAGCTCCAGCACCCGCAGCACGTCGTTGAACAGGTTGGCCCGCTCGTAGTAGAGCGCGGCCTCGCCCCAGGCCTTGGCCTGCTCGTAGAAGCGGGCGGCGCGCGGGAACTGCTTGAGCTTGAGGGCGGACTCGGCCGCCTTGCGGAAGGCCTTCGCCATCTCGAAGAGGAGGATGGCCTCCTGGTGATGGCCGCGCACGGCGAGCAGCTCGCCGGCTTCCTGCGCGCTGGCCTCGGCGTAGCCTTCGGGGATCTCGCCCAGGGTCCCCTGCAGCGCGTAGGCGATGGCGCCCCGTTCGTCGCCGGTCTCGGCGGCGAGCTTGGCGGCGCGCTGGAAGTCCCCGCCCTTGGCGTAGGCCTCCGCCGCCTTGTCCTTCCTCCCTTCGCGCAGATGGTGCTCCGCGATCTGCAGGTGATCGCGGGTGAGCAGGGAAAACAGCTTGGACTTGGCCATGACGCCTCCAAGCGGATGAGCGGCCGAGCCTGGATGGATCGTATACAGGATAGCGCATGCTAAGATGAATCCGCGAATTCCGCGGACGAAAGGAAGCTCACATGCGGACCCGTCCCCTGTTCCTTCTCCTCCTCTCCCTCGTCGCCGTTCCCGTGTTCGCGGACGACGTCTACCTGACCAACGGGCGGAAGTTCGAGGGGGTGGTCGCGGAGACGACGGACTCGCAGGTGCGCATCCAGATGCAGGGCGGCACCCTGAGCCTGCCGAGGAGCCAGGTGCTGCGGGTGGAGTCGGGGGACTCGAGCCTCGCCGGCTACCTGCAGCGCCGCGACGCGCTGAAGAAGAACCCCGCGGCGAGCGCCGCCGCCTGGCTGGAGCTGGCGCGCTGGGCGCGCGCCCAGGGGCTCGGCCAGGCCTCGCGCGAAGCCGCCCTGGCGGCGGCCGTGCTGGATCCCCGGCTGCAGGGTCTGGCGCCCATCCTGCGCGGCTACGGCTACGTGCTCGACGAGCAGCTCGACCGCTGGATCCCCTACGAGGAGTCGATGCGGCGCAAGGGGTTCGTGCTCTCCAACGGCCAGTGGATCACCCGCGAGGAATACGCGGTGAAGCTGCGCGCCCTCGAGGCGGAGAATGCCCAGCGCCGCGCCGACCAGGAGGAGCGGGCGCGCTCCGCCCGCGTCGACCGCCTGGCGGCCCTCACCGAGCTGACGCTGACCCGCGAGCTGACCCGTCCGTCGGCTCCGGTCTATCCGGTCTATGGCAACCCCTTGTACGGCACGCCGGTGGTGGTGATCCCCGGCTTCTGGATTCCGGACGGCTCGATGCATCACCACCAGCCGAAGGCAGATCCCAGCCAGTTCACCCATATTCCCGGCAGCCTGATCCCCGGCAATCTCGTGCCGCCGACGGCGGGGCACTGATCCGCGAGCCGTGACCGCGATCGAGGTCGAGGACCTCCACAAGACCTACGCCGGTGGAGTGGAGGCCCTGCGCGGCATCTCGTTCGCCGTCCGTCACGGCGAGGTGTTCGCGCTGCTGGGGCCGAACGGCGCCGGCAAGTCCACCACCGTCCGCATCCTGACGACGCTCTCCGCGCCGACTTCCGGGCGCGCCCGGGTGGCAGGCTTCGACGTGGTGGCGGCGCCGCGCGAGGTGCGCCGGCGCATCGGCTACGTCGCGCAGGTCTCCGGCGTGGACGTCACCGGCACCGGGCGCGAGAACCTGTCACTGCAGGGCCACCTCTACCGCCTGCCGCCGGCGCGGATCCGGCAGCGCGTGGAGGAGCTGCTGCACCTCTTCCAGCTCGAGAGCGCGGCGGACCGGCCCGCCATGACCTACTCCGGCGGCATGAAGCGCCGTCTCGACGTGGCCATGGGCCTGGTCCATCAGCCCGAGGTGCTGTTCCTCGACGAGCCGACGACCGGGCTCGACCCGGAGAGCCGCGCGGTGATGTGGAAGGAGGTGCGGCGGCTCTCCCAGGAAGGTCTCACGCTGTTGCTCACCACCCATTACCTGGAAGAGGCCGATCAGCTCGCGCAGCGCCTGGCCATCGTGGACGGCGGCCGCATCGTGGCCGCGGGCACGCCCGAGGAGCTGAAGGGCCAACTGCGCGGCGACGTGGTGTCGGTGGACCTCGCGGACCGCGGCCGCCTCTCCGAGGCCGAGCTGGTGCTGCGCGGCCTGGAGGACGTCTCCGGCGTGGTGGTGGACGGCCCGCGCCTCTACGCCCGCGTCGCCCACGGCGCGCGCGCCGTGCCCGCCCTGCTCGCCGCGCTGGAGAAGGCCGGCCTCGCGGTCTCCCAGGTCGCCCTCGCCCGCCCGTCGCTCGACGACGTCTATCTCACCGCCACCGGCCACGCCTAT
>DATBGJ010000454.1:0-3017 GCA_036558045.1 Thermoanaerobaculia bacterium | reverse complement strand
CGTCGTGGGAGCTCAACCGGCCGCTGTGGGACAACCCGGACCGCCAGAAGTGGTTCGGCGGCGGCGCCGACATCCCCGGTCTGCACTCGGTCTGCGTCGATCCACGCGACTCGCGGCGCGTCCTGGTGGGCGTCTCCTGCGGCGGCGCCTGGCTCACCGAGGACGGCGGCGCGACCTGGACCTGCCGCGCCCAGGGCATGCGCGCGGAGTACATGCCGCCGGAGCGCCAGTTCGATCCGGTGATCCAGGACCCGCACATCGTCGTGCAGTGCCGCGAGGAGCCGGAGAAGCTGTGGGCCCAGCACCACAACGGCATCTTCCGCACCACGGACGGCGCCGGCTCCTGGCAGGAGATCGAGGACGTCCCGCCCTCGGCGTTCGGCTTCGCCGTGGCCGTGCACCCGCAGGACGGCGACACCGCCTGGTTCGTCCCCGCCATCAAGGACGAGCGGCGCATTCCGGTAGACGGCAAGGTAGTGGTCACCCGCACCCGCGACGGCGGCCGCAGCTTCGAGGTCCTGCGCGAAGGCCTGCCGCAGGAGCACGCCTACGACCTCACCTTCCGCCACGCCTTGGACATCGACGGCAGCGGCGACCGCCTCGCCTTCGGCAGCACCACGGGCTCGCTGTGGGTGACCGAGGACCAGGGCGATCATTGGCAGACGGTCTCCACCCACCTGCCGCCGGTCTACTGCGTGCGGTTCGCGCGCTGACCCCGTTCACCCTCCGTTCATTTACCGCCCCTAGAGTCGTCAGCGATGGCGACTTACGATACGTTTACCTTCGGATTCCATAAGCTCCTGCGGCGCGCGCGCGCGATCCTCCTCGAATCGCGGTTCCGACTCGCCCTGCTGTTCTTCAGTCTCCTGATGATCGTCTCCCTG
Source organism: Thermoanaerobaculia bacterium (assembly GCA_036558045.1). GTDB lineage: Bacteria > Acidobacteriota > Thermoanaerobaculia > Multivoradales > UBA5704 > DATARR01. The sequence goes on along the minus strand of DATBGJ010000454.1, from coordinate 2,133 downwards.
TTGACCCGGCTGGGCCTGCTCGTCAGCCAGCATGCGGTCGCGCGGGACGGCGGCGGCCTCGTGCTCAAGGCGCTCGCCGCGGGCGAGGCGTACGACACGCTCTCCGGCCTGTGGCTGGCGGCGCCCCTGGTGCTGTATCTGGCGGTGGTCCCCGAACGCTGGTTCCGCAGCCGCATCCAGCGGACGTTGATGCTGGGCGGTCTCGCCCTGGCCGGCTTCGGCGTGCTGTTCGTCGCGGTGGTCGAGCAGTTCTTCTTCGCCGAGTTCAACGGCCGTTTCAACTTCGTGGCGGTCGACTACCTCATGTACCCCACCGAGGTGGTGAACAACATCTGGGAGAGCTATCCCACGGGCTCGGTGCTGGCGCTGCTGGCGGCGATCACGCTGGCGCTCGCCTGGCGGTTGCGGCACTCGCTGCGCAGCGCCTGGCGACGGCCGTCTGGCATCGCCGAGCGCTGCGCGGTGCTGGGCGTCTTCGGCCTGGCGCTCGCCGGCGCTACCCTGGGAATCCCCGCCGGCCTCGCCCGCGTCTCGGAAGATCGGGCGCTCAACGAGATCGCCGACAACGGCTACCACTCCTTCTGGCTGGCGCTGCTGGGCACCGACGCGCCGTACCGCGGGCTCTACGCGACCCTCGATGACGCGGCCGTCTTCCGGCGGCTGCACGGGCTGCTCGCCGAGCCGGCCGCCGCCAGGTTCGAGGCGGGCTCCACGCTGCGTCACATCCGCGCCTTCCGTCCCGAGCGGCGGCTCAACGTCGTCGTGGTGCTGGAGGAGAGCCTGGGATCGGAGCTCGTCGGCACGCTCCATCCGCGCCCGGTCTCGCTGACGCCGGAGCTCGACGCCCTGGCCGCCCGGGGAACCCTCCTCACGCACGCGTATTCCACCGGCAACCGCACCATCCGGGCGATCGAGGCGACCACCGCATCGCTGCCGCCGCTGCCCGGCATCTCGATCGTGCGGCGTTCCCGGTCGGAAAACCTGTTCACGCTGCCGGCGTTGCTTCGCGGGCGCGGCTATCAGACGCTCTTCGTCTACGGCGGCCGGGCATTGTTCGACGGCATGGGCCATTACCTGACGCACAACGGCGTCGAGCGGGTGGTCGAGCAGAAGGATTTCCCGCCGGAGACCTTCAGCACCGCCTGGGGGGTGTGCGACGAAGCGATCTTCGACCGCTCCCTGACCGAGATGGACGCCATGGCCGCGGCCGGACGGCCGTTCTATACCCTGATCCTCTCCGTCTCCAACCACCGGCCGTTCAGCTTCCCCGCCGGCCATGTCCAGTACGAGCCGGCCCTCTCGCGGCGGGAGAACGCGGTGCGCTACGCCGACTGGGCGCTCGGCCGCTTCCTGCGCCGGGCGCAGGGGCATGCCTTCTTCAAGGACACGCTGTTCGTCCTGATGGGCGATCACGGCGCGCGGGTCTATGGCGCGGCGGAGATCCCGCTCGCCAGCTACGAGGTGCCGATCCTCTTCTTCGCTCCGGGGGTGATGCCGGCCGGCCGGCGGGTGGATACCCTGGCCTCATCTCTCGACGTGCCGCCGACGGTCCTCGCCATCCTGGGGATCGACTACGAGTCGAAGTTCTTCGGCCACGACGTCTTCCACGCCAGCCCCGCCGCAGGCCGGGCGCTGATGACGCACAACAACGAGATCGCGCTGATGCGAGGCTCCACGATGGCGGTGCTCGGCCTCCAGGGCGCCACCCGCCTCTACGGCTATGACCGGGGCGGTGATTTCAAGGCCCTGCGACCCGACGCCGCCGGCCGCGAGCTGATCAATGACGCGATCGCCTACTACGAGGGCGCGGACACGCTCTACCGCGGCGGCGCCTATGCTTTCGGCGGAGCGTCTCCCGAGCGGTTGGCACAGCTCCACGCGCGCTGAGCATGGCTGGCGCGTAAGTTGAGGCGCGTCCCGGACGGTCCGATACTCATTCCGCACGATGCTCGACGCGTCCCGAACGGTTCGGAACGCATCGCGGATGGATTGGGATGGGTCGCGGAGGGTCCGAAGCTCGTAGCGGATGGCTTCGGATGCGATCCGAACGGTTCGCGAAGCCCTGAGGACGGTCCGCAACCCGTAGCGAAGGGTTCAGCTCGCGGAGCGGACGGCTCTGAACGCCTCCCGAAC
>DATBGJ010000453.1:0-8554 GCA_036558045.1 Thermoanaerobaculia bacterium | reverse complement strand
CCGGCGTCGCCGCGGTTCCAGCGCAGCACGCCGTTGCGCTTGCGGAAGTCGTCCGGCCGCTTCCAGGGACCGTCTTCCGTGCCGTACTCGACGGCCGCGAGGAGATCGCCGCCGCGCACCGGCGCCGAGTCGGCCACCAGGAGCCGCCCGTAGCCATAATCGCCCGGAGTGACCTGGACGATCCCCTGCGGCAGCGCGTTCACGTAGGTGATGTCCGCCGCGCCGGCGGCCGAGAAGTCTCCCTGCTGCGCGTAATAAGGACCTTTTTCATAGCGGACCGACTCGACGAGCTCGGGGATCAGGAAATTGAGGTCGCTGTAGCCCTGGCCGTGGCCGTGCGTGGGCATGTTGACCGGCACGTCGTCCACGGTGACGCGGAAGTCTGTGCCGTGGTCGAGGTTGAACCCGCGCAGGAAGTACTGGTTCGCCTTGCCGCCGCCGCTGTGCTGGGTGATGATGACGCCCGGCACCGTCTCCAGCAGCTCGCCCGGGCGCAGGAGCGGCCGCTTCTCCAGGTCCTTGCGGCCGGTCACCCCCTCCGTCGCCGAGTCCGCGACGCCGAGCATGTCCGAGGCGCGGTCGGTGACCTCGATCTCGTCGTAGACCTGGAGGCGCTCCTCCGGCTTGGTCTCGTCGGCAGGAGGATCCGCAGCCCGAGCCAGGCCCGGGGCCAGGATCATCGCCAGGAGAAAAGGAATCGAATGCCGCATCGTTCAACAATACGCTACGGCGGGAGAGATGGATGAAAGGACCTAAAGGATGGCAAGGACCCCAAGGACGGTTACCGTTCGGGCGAGCCTTCTTGTCCTTGCTGTCCTTGTCGTCCTTTTTTTGCTTTTACGACTTCAGCCCGTCCGGCACGCCCTGCGGGAACCGCTGCTGGATCTCCGCCTCGATGGTGGCGATGCGATTGCCGGGGTTCGGGTGGGTGCTGAAGAACTCCGGCTGGCGGCCGCCGCCGGCCGACTGCTCCAGGATCTTCATCACTTCGATCATGGCGCGCGGGTCGTACCCCGTCTCCGAGATGAAGCGCACGCCGAGGCGGTCCGCCTCCAGCTCGTCCTGGCGGCCGAAGCGCATGTTCACCAACTGGCCGATGAGCGCCGCCACCGCCGCGTTGCGCTGGCTCGACGGGTTGTCCGGATCATAGGTGGCGATGACCGCGGCGCCGGTCAGGCCCTGGGTGAGCCGGGCCTTGGCGATGTGCTCGGCGCCGTGCCGCGCCACCACGTGGCCGATCTCGTGGCCGAGCACGCCGGCGAGCTGGCCCTCGGTCTGCAGCTTGCCCATCAATCCGGCGGTGATGAACACCTGTCCGCCGGGCAGCGCGAAGGCGTTGAGCGTCTGTTCGTCGGCGAGCACGTGGCAATCGAACTTGTACGGCGTGTCCTTGGCGGCGCTGCGCGTCACCAGCTCGTTGCAGATGCGGTCGACGAGCTGCTGCGCCTTTTGGTCCGGATGCTCGCCGCCGAACTGCTGCTCCATCTCGGGCGCCGCCTGCAGCCCGAGCGCCACCTCCTGCTGCGGCGTGATGTCGATGTGCTGCGTTTCCTGGGTGACGGGGTTGAAGCTGCGCGTGCCGTAGTAGCCGGCGATGGCCACCACGGCCATGATGACGGCGATGATCAGGCGTCCCTTGCCGCCACCTGACCGGCGAACATAAGTGGGTTCCATCTCCAGCCTCCTCTCTCTGCGCTCACGGCCGCGACGACCGCTGCTGCCGGGGAGAGCAAGAACCGTACCGCGTTGATTCGGCGATCTAGAACCCCTTCCGCTGCAACGTCTTGCGGTCCAGGCCGAGGATCTTCGCCGCCTCGCTCTTGTTGCCGCCGGTGAGCTTGAGGATGCGCGCGATGTGGCGGCGCTCCAGGGTGGCGAGGTCGAGCGGCTCGGGAGACTGCTGCTGCGCCGGCGTGCCCATGAGCGAGCGGACGAGGTCGGCGTCGATGTCGCGCTCGGCGAGGGAGACGGCGCCCTCGATGAGGTTCTGCAGCTCGCGGACGTTGCCGGGGAAGTCGTAGGCGAGCAGCAGGGCCAGCGCCTCGGAGCGCAGCGCCGGCACGGGGATCCCCTCGCGCTGGCAGAACTCCTCGATGAAGGCGCGCACCAGGTGCGGGATGTCCTGCCGGCGCTCGCGCAGGGGCGGCAGCTCGACCTCCACTCCCTTGAGGCGGTAGTAGAGGTCCTCGCGGAACCGCCCCTCGCCCACCAGGGTCTCGAGATCCTGGTGCGTGGCGGCCACCAGCCGCACGTCCACCGGGATCGGCCGCCGGCCGCCGACCCGCGTCACCTCGCGCTCCTGGAGAGCGCGCAGGAGACGCACCTGGAGGGAGGTCTGCATGTCGCCGATCTCGTCGAGGAACAGGGTGCCGCGGTCCGCCAGCTCGAACTTGCCGGGCCGCGCCTGGACGCCCGTCGCGACGCCGCCCTCGATGCCGAAGAGCTCGCTCTCCAGCAGCGACTCGGGCAGCGCCGCGCAGTTGACGGCGATCAGCGAGCCTTCGCGGCCCGAGAGATGATGGAGCAGCTTCGCCACCAGCTCCTTGCCGGTGCCGCTCTCGCCGCGCACCAGCACGTTGACGCCGCGCGGGGCCACGCGCTCCACCACGTCGAGGACGCGGCGCATCGGCGGCTCGTGGGCGATGATCCGCTGTCCGGCGACCTCCAAAGCGAGGCGGCCTTTGAGGGCCTTGTTCTCCTCCTCCAACCGCTCGCGCTGGGTCTCCAGGCGCTCCACCTGGCGCGCGGCGTCGAGCGCGGCGCCGGCGAGGGCGGCCACGGAGTCGAGGAAGCGGCGGTCCTCCGGCGGGAAGGCGGGATTGGCGTCGCCGCGCACCTCCTTGTCGAGCACGGCGACGTAGCCGAGGAAGACGCCGCGGTAGGCGAGCGGCGCCGCCAGGAGCTGCTCGTAGCGACGGCCGGCCAGCGAGCCTTGCGAACGGGCGAGGGTGCGACCCTCGGTGAGCAGCTCGCGCCAGATCGGCGCCGCCAGCAACGCGTCTCCGGACGGCAGGTCGTCCACCCAGCCGACGGTCGCGACGCCGCGGGCGCCGCCGTAGGCGTCGCGCGTCACGGCCACGGCCGCCGCCGGATCGAGCACGGCGCAGACGCGCTGCAACAGCTCGTCGACCAGCTCCTGCTCCGGACGCTGCGCGTGCAGCGCGATCGCCAGATCGTAGAGCGTCTCGAGCTGGAGGATGCGCCGCTTCTCGGCGATGAGGGCGTCGTTGCGCGCCACGTCCGTCATTGTACCGCGGTCCCTCGCGGACCGGCCCGGCCTATCCGGGCGGCCCACCAGGTATACGCGCGCGGTTCGCTGCGGTTTCGCTGTCTACTCGTACCAGCAGCCGCCGACGGTGTTCCACGAACCGCAGGTGACCGTGCGGCAGGGGCGATCCGTCCACTTGGGGCAGCCGCAGACCTTCGCGAGCACGCGCCAGGCTCAGGCCGGCCCCTCGCAGAAATGAGGAATGTAGTAGCCGCAGGTCACGACGGTGTGGGTGCCGGGAAGCGTGCAGTTGGTCGTGCCGGGGTTCGTGTAGCAGAACGGGCAGCTACACTGCGGCGGCAGAGCCAGCGCCGGCACGGCCAGGGCGAGCGCGGCGAGGAGGAGCAGGAGTTTCTTCATCAGGGGCTCTCCTTTCAAAGAAACCGGTGCTTCAGGGGAGCCCAAGAAGGACAACAAGGACGAACACGGACAAGGCTCCGTGTCTGTCCGTGTTCGTCCGTGTTCGTCCGTGTTCTTTCTACCGCCGTGCTCTGCCGCCGCCGCCCGCGGCCCGCCTTCGCGGCGCCGGCAGCACCTGCTTGAGATAGCGCCCCGTGTAGCTCTCACCCACCGTGGCCACATACTCCGGCGTGCCTTCCGCCAGCAGCTCGCCGCCCGCGGCGCCGCCTTCGGGCCCGAGGTCGATCACCCAGTCGGCGGTCTTGATGACGTCGAGGTTGTGCTCGATGACGACCACCGTGTTGCCGAGGTCGACCAGGCGGTGCAGCAGCTTGAGCAGCTTGCCGACGTCGTCGAAGTGCAGGCCCGTCGTGGGCTCGTCGAGCAGGTAGAGGGTGCGTCCGGTCGAGCGCTTGCACAGCTCGCGGGCGAGCTTCACCCTTTGCGCCTCGCCGCCGGAGAGCGTCGTCGCCGGCTGGCCGAGCCGGATGTAGCCGAGCCCCACCTCGCAGAGGGTCTCCAGGATGCGCTCGATCGACGGGATGTTGCGGAACAGCTCATAGGCCTGCTCCACCGGCAGGTCGAGGATCTCGGCGATGTTCAGGCCCTTGTAGCGCACGGCCAGCGTCTCGCGGTCGTAGCGCTTGCCGCCGCACACCTCGCAGGTGACGTAGATGTCGGGCAGGAAGTGCATCTCGATCTTGATCTGCCCGTCGCCCTTGCAGGCCTCGCAGCGGCCGCCCGGCACGTTGAAGCTGAAGCGGCCGGGCCCGTAGCCGCGCATGCGCGCCTCCGGCGTCATCGCCATCAGGTTGCGGATGGGATTGAAGACGTTGGTGTAGGTCGCCGGGTTCGAGCGCGGCGTGCGGCCGATGGGACTCTGGTCGATGGCGATCACCTTGTCGAGCTGCTCGAGACCGAGGATGCGGCCGTGCTCGCCGGGCTTGTCGGCGGCGCGGTAGAAGTGCCGCGCCAGCGCCTTGTGGAGGATGTCGTTGACCAGCGTGCTCTTGCCCGAGCCCGAGACGCCGGTCACCACGGTGAAGACGCCGATCGGGATCTCCACCTCCAGGTCCTTCAGGTTGTTCTGCCGCGCGCCCTGGATGACCAGCTCGCCGCGCCCGCGCCGCCGCTGCCGCGGCACCGGCACCTCCAGCTCGCCGCGCAGGTACTTGCCGGTGAGCGAAGCAGGATGGCGCGTCACGCCGTCCGGCGTGCCCTCGGCCACCAGCTCGCCGCCGTGCACGCCGGCGCCCGGCCCCAGGTCGATCACCCAGTCGGCGGCGCGGATGGTCTCCTCGTCGTGCTCCACCACCAGCACCGAGTTGCCGAGGTCGCGCATGCCGCGCAGGGTGGCGAGCAGGCGCGCGTTGTCCTTCTGATGCAGGCCGATCGACGGCTCGTCCAGCACGTAGAGCACGCCCATGAGCTTGCTGCCGATCTGCGTCGCCAGACGGATGCGCTGGCTCTCGCCGCCCGAGAGCGTCGCCGACGAGCGGTCGAGCGTCAGGTAGCCCACCCCGACGTCGTCGAGGAAGGAGAGGCGGTCCTGGATCTCCGTCACCACCTTCTCGGCGATGGCCCGCTCGCGCTTGTCGAGCGGCAGGGCTCCCATCCAGGCCCGCAGCTCGCCCACCGCGAGCCGCGACAGCTCGTCGATCGCCTTGCCGTGCACCGTCACCGCCAGCGCCTCCGGCCGCAGCCGCCGGCCCTCGCAGGTCGGGCAGAGATGGACCGACATGTACTTCTCGATCTCGGCGCGGATGGTCGGCGAGTCCGTCTCCTTGTAGCGCCGCTCGAGCATCGGGATGACGCCCTCGAAGCGGCCCTTCCAGGAGTAGCTCGACTTCTTGCCCGTCAGGCTGAAGGAGAGCTCCTGGTCGCCGCTGCCCTGGAGGATCACCTGCCGCGCCTCCGCCGGCAGCTTCTTCCACGGCGTCGAGAGGGAGAAGCCCATGGCCTTGGCGAGGGTCTCCACCATCTTCAGCCGCCAGGACTTCGAGCCCTCCGGCCATGGCGCCACCGCCCCGGCGAGGATCGAGCGCTCCGGGTCCGGCACGATCTTGTCGGGATCGACGCCCATCAGCGTCCCCAGGCCCGAGCAGGTCGGGCAGGCGCCGTACGGGCTGTTGAACGAGAAGAGGCGCGGCGTGATCTCCGTCAGACTGGTGCCGCACTCCGAGCACGAGTAGTTCTGCGACAAGGTCTCCTCCGCCGCCGGTTGATCTCCAAGCTGGGGAGCGAGCACTACCAGGCCGCCGGCCACCTTGAGGGCGGTCTCGATGGAATCCGCCAGGCGCTTCTCGATGCCCGGCTTGACGACCAGACGGTCGATGACGATGTCGATCGAGTGCTTCTTCTGCTTGTCGAGGTTGGGCAGCGCGCCCGAGAGCTCCACCATCTCGCCGTCGATGCGGGCGCGCAGGAAGCCCTCGCGCGCCATCTGGCCGAGCTGCTTCTTGTACTCCCCCTTCTTGCCGCGCACGTAGGGCGCGTAGAGCACGAGGCGGCTCCCCTCGGGCAGCTCCATGGCGCGGTCCACCATCTGCTGCACCGTCTGCGGGCGGATGACCTGGCCGCAGGTCGGGCAGTGCGGCACGCCGACGGAAGCGAAGAGCAGGCGCAGGTAGTCGTGGATCTCGGTCACCGTGCCCACCGTCGAGCGCGGGTTCTTGGAGACCGACTTCTGCTCGATGGAGATGGCGGGCGAGAGCCCCTCGATGGAGTCCACGTCCGGCTTCTCCATCTGCTGCAGGAACTGCCGGGCGTAGGAGGAGAGCGACTCGACATAGCGCCGCTGCCCCTCGGCGAACAGGGTGTCGAAGGCGAGGGACGACTTGCCCGAGCCCGAGACGCCGGTGATGACCACCAGCTTGTTGCGGGGGATCTCGAGGTTGAGGTTCTTCAGGTTGTGCTCGCGCGCACCGCGGACGGAGATGGCATCCATGGGACCGGACATCCTAACAGAGGGGGAGGGACCGTCGGTGGTCCCGGAGGCGTAACAGCGGCGGGCGCGGAGGGAATTCCCCGCCGGCTGCGCCCGCCGCCCAGGCTCAGCCCACGATCGTATTGTGCACCGGCCGGATCTCCGGTTGACCGGGATCGATGCCGATCTCCTGCAGGATCGGCATCAGCGTCTGGCCGAACGTCTCGAAAGTCTCCATCGACTCCCAGATATCGACCACTCGCAGGTCGCTGCCCTCGCCGTGGCAGGCGTGGTAGAGGCGTCCGGCAGGCGCACCGGCGCCGGCGGCTTCGAGCCGGCGGATCGTCTCGTCGTAGCGCTGGGCATCCATCGAGGCTGGCTTGAATGAGATCGCGAAGGCCATGTCTTCATTCCTCCCTTGGGATCTGGTTTCACCCGCCTCTACGCGTGAACCCGGACGGCCGGATGACACGCTAGAATCCCGGCCGACAAGGAGGCCGCGATGAAGAAGACGATGCTGACGATTCTCCTCTCCGCCCTGGCCGTTCCCGCCCTGGCGCAGGACTGGGCCTTGAAGCGCCTCGAGCAGTCGCCGCGCCATCAGGAGTGGGTGACGGTCAAGCACGGCGAGCGGACGGTCCACGCCTTTGTCGTCTATCCGCAAGCGCAGGACAAGACGGCGGCGGTGGTGCTCATCCACGAGAACCGCGGCCTCTCGGACTGGGTGCGCGGCGTCGCCGACCAGATCGCCGAGGCCGGCTACATCGCCGTCGCTCCCGATCTGCTCTCGGGCGCCGGGCCCCAGGGCGGCAAGACGAGCGACTTCCCGAGCTCGGACGCCGCCCGCGAGGCGATCTCCAAGCTGACGCCGGAGCAGACCATGTCCGACCTCGACGCCGTCGCCGACTACGCGGCGAAGCTGCCGGCGAGCAACGGCAAGGTGGCGGTGGGCGGCTTCTGCTGGGGCGGCGGCCAGACCCTCCGCTTCGCCACCCACCGCAAGGACCTCAAGGCCGCCTTCGTCTTCTACGGCACCTTCGATCACACGAAGGAGGACCTTGCCCGCATCGAGGCGCCGGTCTACGGCTTCTACGGCGGCATGGACGCGCGCATCGGCGAGACCGTGCCCAAGACCGCGGCCCTCATGAAGGAGCTGGGCAAGACCTACGAGCCGGTGACCTACGAAGGCGCCGGCCACGGCTTCATGCGCGGCGGCGAGGATCCGCAGGGCTCCGAGGCCGACCGCAAAGCCCGGACGGAAGCCTGGGAACGCTGGAAAAAGCTGCTGAAGGGGCTCTGAGATCCTAGAAAACGCAGGCGAGCGAAGCCCGGATCACGTAGCCGTTTCCCAGGTCGCGCGGCGCCGCGCTCGTCTGCTCGTTGGCGTTGAAACGGAAGACCGGTCCTCCCGCCAGCGTCGCCAGCAGGCGGCGGTCGGAACGCACCCAATGGACCGAAGGACCCACCAGGAGCCGCGCGCCGCCCTCGGCCTCGTTCGGCGTCCAGAGGGCCTCCAGATCCTCGCCCAGGACTTCGAAGCCCGCCGAGGTCCCGTGTCCGAGCGTCCGCGCGGCGGCCAGCGTGAGGATGGCGTCGATCTCATCCCGGCCGGGATCGAACGCCCTCTCGAACCGCAGATCGCCGAGCAACCGGCTGGAGTCGTGGACACGCTCCGCCACCAGCCTGCCCAGCCACACGGAGACACCCTGATCCTCGCGCCGGTAGCCGCTCCCCACGGCGAGATGGAACGGGCGGTCCTTGCCGGCGAGCAGGTTGTAGAAGACCTCGGCGCGGTACGTAGAGGCGGACTCCGATCCCGAGGATCCGAAGCCCATGTCCGCGAGCAGCAGGACGCGGCGCGTCAAGCGTGCCTCGAAGCCGACGCGGCTCTCCAGGCCGTCGCGGGCGGTGGCGTCTGAAGCGGCCTCGCCATAGGCCGGCTGCAGGAAGACGAGCGCGCC
>DATBGJ010000452.1:0-3490 GCA_036558045.1 Thermoanaerobaculia bacterium | reverse complement strand
TGGCCCTGCGCGGTCCGGGAGACCTGATGGGCACCCGCCAGGCGGGTATTCCAACCCTACGCGCCGCCCGCCTGCCGGAGGACTGGGACTGGCTGCTGCGCGCCCGCGACGATGCCCGCGAGTTGCTGGGAAGGCTGGATGAGACGGTGCTGAAGGCGCTGGGAAAGGCGGTGGAGGAGGTGGAGGCGTGACGAGCGTGCAGGAACATGGAGGAGGCGGTTTTGCCCCTTCCGCCATATAGTTTTGAGAACGCTCTATATAGCCGGCCTTCTCTGCCATATAACTTGGGCAAGCATCTATATAAACGGCTCATCCCGGAAGGCTCCGCGCAGCCCCCGCCATATAGTTTTCCTTGCCGCTTATATGACTGTCTGTCCTCTCCATATAAACGGAGGCTTCAGCTATATGGCAGGCTGACCCGTTCATATAGTTGCGTCGTCCGTTTATATGACTGGCTGGGCGCGTCATATAGACAGGACGTCCGTTTATAGGTCATGCTGGTCCGGCTATATAAACGGGAAAGCCGTTTATAGGACGGAATGTCCGCGAGCACCTGAAGGCTGGCCCGCCTATATAGAGGACAGCCAAAACTATCGGCGCGGAACAGCCGGTCGTATAGCGGGATCATCGCCGCATAAGCCGAGCTGGTCCAGCAATATAGACGGGAGTATCAAATAACGGCGGCTGGAGGCCGGCCGCGACGCAGAGACTTGTCTCCGAAGAGCAACATACGACAACTGGCTGGCGGAGCAAAGGAGATCAGGCTCCCTGCTCGGCGATGCGGGCGCGGAGGGCGGCGACCTCGCCTCCGGCGCCCGGTTTGGCGCGAGGTCGTCCTCAGGGCAGGAAATTGGCAACCAGCAGCGAGGCCTCGGGGTAGGCCAGGGGAGAGACGGAGTCTCCGGCTTTCAGGACCGTGCGGGATTGGTAGGCTCCGTTTCGAGGCTCCCGGTAGACCTCCAGGCAGGCATCGATCTTGTTCAGAATCCAATACTCCGGGATCTCCGCTCGGGCATAGACCCCGCGCTTTTCGCGATCGTGGAGCAGCGTGGTGTCGGCCACCTCGATCACCAGTGCCGCCGTGGAGGGATGGGAATCTCGATAGTCGCGCCAATGGCCCTGAACGACGGCTACGTCGGGCTCCGGCTCGGAGTCGAGGCTCAGAACTAGGGGCATCTGGACACGCAGGTTGTAGCCATCCTTGAAGGCGGGACCCAAATACTCCTGCAAGGCCTGAATCGCGGTGGCGTGCCAGCTCTTTTGGGGGCTCATCTCGTAGATGATCCCATCCACCAGCTCGACGCGTTCATCGGGCCCGAAGTAACCGTCGTCCACCAACCGCTCATATTCCTCCCGCGTCCAGCGGTGGACATCAACGGCCGACGTTGCCATTCTGAAGCTCCTTGGTCATTCGGCAGGTGACAGAGGCGCGCCTGCTGAGAAATTCTACACTACTCGCCCCTCCACAGCTTCAGGAGGCACGGCGGCGCGGAGGCAGCGCGGCAGCAGGCGGGCGTCTCCGATCCGCTCCGCCCAGGCGGCGAAGGCGGCGGTGGGGCCGCGCCATTGCAGCTCGCCGGCGTCGTGGAACAGGGGCGCGTCGGTCCTCAGCGTCGCCAGGTCCTTGAAGCGCAGCGCCAGCTCGCGGCTCTCCCGCAACGCCTCGGGCGGGAAGCTCTCGAGGGCGCCGTAGCGGTTGAGCAGCCGCGCCGCCGTGCTGCGGCCGATCCCGTCGATGCCTGGATAGCCGTCCGCGGCGTCGCCGACGAGGGCGAGGAAGTCGGGGATCAGGAGGGGGTCGATGCCGAATTTCTCGCGCACTCCCGCCGCGGTGAGGATCTTGCCGCTCCGGCGGTCGACCTGCACCACGCGCTCGCCGCGGACGCATTGCGCCAGGTCCTTGTCGGGCGTCCAGATGCAGACCTTCTCCACGCTCTCGTCTGCGGCGGCGATGCGGGCGGCGGAGGCGAGCGCGTCGTCGGCCTCCAGCTCGATCATCGGCCAGACGGCGACGCCCATGGCGGCGAGGGCCTCTTCCAGCGGGTGGAACTGCGCGAGCAGCGCGCGCTCGACGCCCGCCGAGGTCTTGTAGCCGGGCCAGAGACGGTTGCGGAAGGACTCGACGACGTGGTCGGTGGCCACGCCGAGATGCGTCGCCCCGGTCTCGATCATCTCCAGCACCGTGTGCAGCACGCCGGCCACGGCGCCGAAGGGCTTGTCCTTCCCCTTGTTGAAACGGCGTTGGCCATAGAAATGGCGGAACAGCTCGTAGGTGCCGTCGAGGAGATGAACGATCATCGGTCCCTATGGTACGGGAGGCCGGCGCGGGCTGACCGTTCCGTAGTGGTTCATTTTTGCTGAGGCCTCGGACGGGTCTGCCCTCCGAAGCCTCACCCCCTGGCCCCCTCTCCCTGACGGGCGAGGGGGGACGCCTGCGGAGGATATTGCCGAGGGCAGGCCCAACCAAGATCACGGACAAACTGAACCATACCGACCGTTCCGCTATCCTTGGTGCCTGCCATGCGCGTCCTGCTGATCGCCAACACCCTGCCGCCGCGGGACGTTTCCGGCGTCGGCGAACAGGTGCTACAGTTGGCGGCCGGTCTGCGCGAGCACGGCGACGAGGTCGAGGTGCTGGGCCGCGGTCCCGGGGGGGCCGCGGGTCCGAAGATGCTCTTTCCACTCTCGGTGGTGCCGGCGGCGTGGCGGGCGGTGCGCCGTTTCCGGCCCCACGTCGTGCAGGTGCACGAGTCGGACGGGGCGTTGGCGGCAGTGGGCGTCAAGGCCGCCGGAGCATGGTTGGAGCCGCGCCCTCTCGTCACGGCCTTGCTCCAGGTGAGCTACGTCGAGGAGTTGCGGGCGGTACGGCCGCTGGTCGCGGACGGCGAGGTGCTGGGGCGGCCGGGAAGCGCGGAGATCCTCTTCCGCTGGCTCAAGGCGCCGCTGCAGATCCTCCTCGGGCTGGTCACCGTCCGGGCGGCCGATCTGGTGCTGGCGCCGGGCGCGGCCACCGCCGCCGAGATCCGCCGCGATTACCGGGCGGAGCAAGTGGGCGTGATTCCCAACGCCACGGGAGGCCTGGAGGTCGAGCCCGCCGGAGCGGCGGAGGGCGACGGGGGAGCTCTGCTCTTCGTCGGCCGGCTGCGCATCCGCAAGGGCGTCGAGGTGCTGCTGGAAGCCCTGGCGGAGCTGCGGCGCCGGATACCGGACGCCGGGCTGCGCATCGCCGGCGACGGCGAGCACCGCGGCCGGTTGGAATGCCGCACGGCCGATCTGGGGTTGGAAGGGGCCGTCTCCTTCCTCGGCACCTGCGACGCCGGACGGGTACGGCGCCTGCTGCGCGGCGCGGCGGCCCTGGTGGTGCCTTCGATCTACGAAGGCATGCCGCTGGTGGTGCTGGAGGCGATGGAGGCGGGCGTGCCGGTGGTCGCCAGCCGGGTGAGCGGCATTCCGGAGGTGGTGGTGGACGGCGAGACCGGCTGGCTCGTGC
>DATBGJ010000451.1:0-6417 GCA_036558045.1 Thermoanaerobaculia bacterium | reverse complement strand
TCGCGCTGCTCACCGCGGAGCTGGCGGGCGAGACCCGGCGCGATGAGCGGCGCCGGCTGGCGGGGCTGCTCAGCCACGGCGTCGACACCCTGATCCGCGTGCTCGCCCACGGCCTGCGCGGCGGCGAGGGAGCGGGCTCCTCTCCCGAATTCGTCCGCTGGCTCGCCGGCTACGTAGACCGCCGCCTGCGCACCACCGCCTGGCTCCTCGACCATTGGGACGCCGAGCCGCCGCTGCCGCCGGACAGCTCGATCGAGGCCGCCCAGGCGCGGGCCACCCTCGACGGCCTGCGGAGCGTCTTCGCGCTGGCGGCCCGCGACGCCGATCTGCGCACCCGGCTGCACTGGGACAACGGCGTGCTCTGCGCGCGGCCCGATCCGCAGGCGCCCGTCTTCACCGCCGACGTGGACTGGCCCGAGGAGTTCTGGTTCGCCTGCCCGGTGCGCGGCGGCTTCGGCTTCTTCCTCGGCGAGGTGCTGATCAACGCCATCCGCCACGGCCGGCCCGGCTCGACGCCGGCCCTCCGCGTCGTGCTCGACCGGGTGCGCCGCGAGCTCGCCTTCGAGGTGGAGAACGAGATCCGCGTGCCCTCCGCGGACAGCCCGGGCGAGACCTACGGCGGCCGCGGCATCCTGCAACGGCTCGCCCGGCTCTTCGAGTGGCGGGACCTCGCCTGCGAGCGGCGCGGCGACACCTATCGCGTCTCCTGGCGCGTGCCGGTGAGCGAGCGGGGGGACCCGCAAAGGGCGGACTGAAGCGGTGTACGATAGCTCGGCATGAAGCAGTATCGTCCTTGCTTCGCGGCAGCCGTGCTCGCGGCCCTGGTCCTCCCGGCCCTCGCCGCTCCCGCCCGGGCCCTGCCCCGCAAGGAGGAATGGCTGGAGATCCGCTCGGCGAACTTCACGCTGTTCTCCAACGCCGGCGAGAGCAACACCCGGCGCATCGCGGGAGACCTGGAGCAGCTCCGCGACGCCCTCGCCCAGCTCTCGCCCGGCGTGGCGCTGAGCTCGCCCACTCCCACCTACATCTTCGTGTTCAAGGACGCGGGCTCGTTCCGGCCCTATCTGCGCACCTACGGCGGCAAGCCGCTGGAGGCCGGCGGCTACTTCCTCTCTACCGAACTCGGCAACTACGTGGCCATCAACGGCGACCGGCGCGGCGACGGCCGCGGCATCGTCTATCACGAATATCTGCACTACGTGCTGCGCAACCAGTACGCGAACCTGCCGCTGTGGCTGCACGAGGGGCTCGCCGAGTACTACAGCACCTTCGAGGTCGTCGGCGACGAGGCCAAGATCGGCCTGCCCCTGGTGGAGCACGTCGCCTGGCTGCGGAAGAATCCGCTCATTCCGCTCACCAGTCTGTTCACGTTGGACGAGCAGTCGAAGGAGTACAACGAGTCGGCGCGGCGGGGAGGCTTCTACGCCGAGTCCTGGGCCCTCGTCCATTACCTCGTCTCCGGCAATGCGGAGCGCCGCCGGCAGGCGGCGGAGTACCTGCGGCTGGCGCAGGCCGGCGCCTCTCCCGACAAGATCTTCCAGCAGGCGTTCGGCACTCCGGCGGCGCTGGAGCACGAGCTGCGCAACTACGTCCAGGGCTATTTCTACAATCAATACACCAAGGTACCCATCCGGCCGGAGGCGAATCTCGCCATGGAGGTGCGGCCGATGGCCTGGGCGGACGTGCTCTACCGCCTGGGAGAGCTGCTCGCGGATCTCGACGACGAGCATCGCGCCGCGGCCGCCGAGCACTTCCGCGCCGCCCTCGCCGAGCAGCCGGACCACGGGCCCGCCATGGCCGGCCTCGGGCTTCTCGCCGAGCGGAGCGGCAAGCCCCAGGAGGCGCGGACCTGGTATGAGAAGGCCGCCAGGCTGGCGCCGGACCACTTCCTCGTGCAGTACCTCTACGCCAAGAACCTGATGGAGGACCCGGGACCGGACTCGCTGCGCCTGGCCCGCGCCGCGCTGGCGAAGGCCGTCCAGCTCCGGCCCGACTACGGCGAGGCCTGGGCGCGGCTGGGTTACACCTACCAGTCGGAAGAAGCGCTGCCCGCCGAAGCGCTCCAGGCGATGGAGACGGCCCACCGCCTGCTGCCCTCGCGCCTGGACGTCGCCCACAACCTGGCGGTCGTCTACGCGCGCCTGGGGGAGCGGCAGAAGGCCGAAGAGCTGATCGAGCGCGTGCTGGTGCCGGCCGGCGACGCGGAGATGATCGAGAGCGCCCGCGAGGCCTTGCTCGACGAAGACTACCTCCATGCCGAGCAGCTCATCGGCGAGCAGAAGCTGGAGGAGGCGCTGCCGATGCTGGAGCAGATCCGGGCGAAGACGACACGCGAGACGCGGCGCGCCACCCTCACCGCCCGCATGCGCGAGATCCAGGAGACGCTCGCTTTCAACCACTTCGTCGACCGCTACAACCAGGCCGTGACGCTGGCCAACCGCGGCGACGTCCGCGGCGCGGTGGCCATCCTGGAGCCGCTGGTCGCGGAGACCCGGAATCCCACCCAGGCCGACCAGGCCCGCCGGCTGCTCGATCTGCTGAAGGCGCCGGAGAGGCGGAGTGGCGGATCGCGGCCACAGTAAAGTCACGCTGACACCCCCTGACACCTCTGACATCCCTGACAGGCCTGTGACAGATCTCGCCAGGAATTTCTCCTGGAGATCTCATCTCCTTTGTTTTCTGCTATTTAGGCTCCATGCTCGGCCTCGCCGCGAGCCTGGACTCCGACAACAACCTCCCCACCTCCCCGGCGCGCCAACGCCGGGGAGCTTTTTCTCTCTCCTGCTACACTTCTCCCGTCATGACCGATTCGACGTTTGGGATGACCGTCGAGCAGCCGGCCTGGGAGGATCTGTCCGCCGAGGGCGAGAGGCGGCGGCGGGCCCGGGCGAGGATCCCGGCGTTGACGATCCTCTACCATCCGGAGCTGGGCCGGGTCGGCGAGCGAGCACTGCTCGGCGGTCTCCTGGAAGGCCGCACCGCGTACCTCTCCCGCCTGGAGCCGGGCTTCGAGGCGCCGCAGCGGAGCGAGCCCTCGCCGTTGGAGGACCGCCACATCAGCCGCTCTCCCTTGCGGCTGAGCCGGGCGGGGGAAGGCGGTTTCCATCTCTCCACCGCCGAGAGCCGGACGCGCGTCGCCGCCAACGGCTTGCCGGTCCAGGAAACCTGGACCGGCACCTTCCAGGAAGTCGAACGCGGCGTCGTCCTCGAGCTGGCCGACCGCGTCGTCCTGCTGCTGCACACGGTGCCGGCGACGCCAGTGCAGGCCGCCGAGCATTTCGGTCTCGTCGGCGAGAGCGAGGGGATCCTGCGCGTGCGGCACGAGATCCGCCGCGTGGCGGAGCTCGACGTGCCGGTGCTGCTGCGCGGCGAGACGGGCACCGGCAAGGAGCTCGTCGCCCGCGCCGTCCACAGCGCCAGCCGGCGGCGGAGCGGTCCCTGCCTGTGCGTGAACATGGGCGCCATCCCGGCCACCCTCGCCGTCTCCGAGCTCTTCGGCTCGGTGCGCGGCTCCTACACCGGCTCGGTGCGCGACCAGGCCGGCTGGTTCCAGCGCGCCCACGGCGGCACGCTGTTCCTCGACGAGATCGGCGAAGCGTCGCCCGAGGTGCAGGTGATGCTGCTGCGCGTGCTCGAGACGGCCGAGGTGCAGCGGGTCGGCGGCTCCGAGACGCAGAAGGTGGACGTGCGGCTGATCGCGGCCACGGACGCCGATCTGGAACGCGCCATCGAGGAGGGCCGCTTCCGGGCGCCGCTGCTGCATCGGCTCGCCGGCTACGAGATCGTCATCCCGCCGTTGCGCGAGCGCCGCGACGACTTCGGCCGGCTGCTGTTCCACTTCCTGAAGCAGGAGCTGCAGGCGATCGGCGAGGAGCAACGGCTGGCGCCGCGCGAGGATGCCTCGCCGTGGATGCCGGCCTCGGTCGTGGCGCGGCTGGCGCGCTACGCCTGGCCGGGCAACGTCCGTCAGCTCCTCAACACCGTGCGCCAGATCGTCATCGCCAGCCGTGCTTCCGAGACCGTCGAGATCGGGCCGCAGATCGAGAAGCTGTTGCGCGAGGCCGGCGCAGCGCCAACGTTCGCCGAAGCTCCCCCGTCTCCGCGCGTGGAGCCGCCTCCCCGCAAGCGCGCGGAGGCACAGGCCTACCGCTCTCCCGGCGAGGTCACCGAAGCCGAGATCGTCGAGGCCCTGCGCGCCAGCCGTTGGGAGGTCAAGCCGGCCGCGGAGAAGCTCGGCATCTCCCGGCCTTCGCTCTACCTGTTGATCGAAAAGTTCCCCTCGATCCGCAGGGCGGTCGACCTCACCCGGGCCGAGATCCTGGAGGCGAGGGAGCAATGCGGGGGAGACCTCGACAACACCGCCGAGCGCCTGGAGGTCTCGAAGAAGGGGCTGCAGCAGCGGATGAAGCAGTTGGGGATTGGATAGCAGGCGCGGATCTTTTTCTTGTTCCCCTCTCTCCCTCTGGGAGAAAGGGGTTAGGGGAGTGAGGGCTTCGCAGGGCAGACCCCTTGCTATAAGGCAAACAGGTACGTCACCTTCAGGATCGCCTGCCGGTCGCGCCGCGTGCGCCGGCCGAAGCCCGTGGCGTCCCAGCTCTCGTTGAGCACCAGGAAGAGGTCGGCGCCGGGCCGGTAGATCCAGTTGAACCGCAGATTGGCGGCGAGCAGCTCGGCCGCGTCGTTGAGCTGCACGAAGGCGGCAGTCGAGAGGTCCGGCGTCATGGCGAGCGTCAGCCGCTGGCGCCAGAGATTGACGTCGAAGGCGCCGGCCGGCAGCGCGACGTCCTGGTGCTCCCACGTGGACTCGGAGCGGAAATGGCTCCCCGGGCGCAAACGCACGCTGAAGCCGCGGGAGAGGCGGTCGCCGTCGTAGAAGCTGCCCTTCTGGATCCAGCCGTTGGCGGAGACGGCGCGCGAGGCGTTGGTCTCGAACCACACGCCGAGATCGCCGAAGCGGTGCTCGGCCGCCGGGATGGCGATCCCCGGCCGGATCTCGAACGGCTCGGCGAGCCGCTCGTAGCGGACGTCGGCGTAGAGCGAGACGACGTCGTCCGACTTCGTCCGGAAGGAGAAGAGATCGAAGCCGTTCCACGCCCAGTCCAGTCGCCCTTCGAGGTCGGTATAGACCTCGCTCCGCCCCTCGAAGAAAAGGTTGCGAATGTGGGGAATGGCCGGCCGCGGCACATACGTGAGGCTGCCCGTGTAGCGCCGCACGCCGCGGCGGAGGAGGAAACCCGCCTCGGGATCGAAACGCTCGCCGATCTCCAGGGTGTCCAGGCTCCAGCGCCAGAAGGGTCCGCGATAGACGGCGCCCAGGCCGCCCGTCCTTCCCGCGCCCTCCGCCGTATCGTCGCTCTGCGCCCAGAAGGTGCGCAGCTTGAGGCGTGGCGTGGGATTGAAATCCGCATCCACCCCGTAGAGACGGTTGTCGCCGCCGCCCGCCGCGTGGCGGGTGGAGATCATGCCCACGCTCGTCCGCTCGCCGAAGCGGCGCTTGACGCGCAGCACGCCCCAGTTGTCGCCGCCGCCATCGTCGAGCGGCGCAGCGGTCTGCGCGTCGAGCAGGCCGAGGCTCCAGGGCCCGCTGCGGCCGGTCAGCCGCGTACCCCACTCGATGGGCACCGCTTCGCCGTCCGCCGTCAGCCCCACGCGGCGCGAGAAGAAGGGCCGCAGCATCGGCGAGGTGAAGACGTCGCGGGGGCCGAACTCGAAGAGGCCGGCGTTCTCCAGGAAGAACTCCCGGCGCTCGGGCAGGAAGAGCGAGAAGCGCGAGAGGTTGATCTGCTGCTCGTCCGCCTCCGACTCGGCGAAGTCGGTGTTCACCGTCAGGTCGAGCGAGAGACCGCGGCCAATCCCCCACTTGACGTCCACGCCGGTATTGTTGTCGGCCTCCCGTTCGTCCGCGGCGGCGGAATCCCGTCCCGACTCGACGGTGAACGGCTTCACCCGCAGGTTCAAGCCGGGCGACATCCCCGCGAGCCCGGCGAGCCGGCCCGCCAGCGAGATGCGGTTGACGTCCGCCTCCAGCGGCAGCGGCGCCCAGTAGGACTCCTCGCTCTTGCGGCGCACCAGCCGGCGCACGTTCATGCCCCAGGCGTCCTTCTCCGGCGCGAAGCGCAGGGTGGAGAAAGGGATCTCCATCTCCGCCGTCCATCCCTCCTCCGTCCGCCGCGCCTTCACCCGCCAGACGCCGTTCCACTCGAGGTTGACATCGTCTCCCTCGTCGCTGATCAGCGCGTCGGTGCGCACGCCGTTGGCGTTGGTGGCGAAGAAGTAGCCGTTGCGGTGGTCGCCGAAGGTGTCGAGCACGATCGACACCGAGTCGTCCTCGTCGACGCTGGCGTCGCGCTGCATCGCCCGCGCCACCACCGCCCGCGGCTGCGAGTCGAGAGCGCGGATACCGATGTACAAAGTGCT
>DATBGJ010000450.1:0-4658 GCA_036558045.1 Thermoanaerobaculia bacterium | reverse complement strand
CTGCCCGCAGTCGGATCGCAGGGCTTGGGTCCGAGCAGGCGGTGCGGAGCGCCTCGACGGTTGCCACTTCACCAGGGAGCTCGCGGATCAGGAGGAGCAGGTTCTGAAGCCGCACTCCGGCCTCGGGATCCCGCTGCGCGTTTTCGGCCAAGCGTCGCGGGATGTCCACGGACTGAGCGAACCGCTGGCCGAGATCGAGTAGGACGGGCAATATGTGGGGGACCTCCTCATCGGACGCCTCTGACCGGAGCCTGCCGAAATAGATCTCCAGTCGATTTTTACCGTTCGCCTGGACCAGCAGACGCCGCATCTCCGCATTGAGCAATGCGTACACCAGTCGCAACGGCCCCTCGATGGAGAACGTCTTGTCGAAGGACGCGTCTCCAATTTCGATCTCCCGCACCCACGGTCCTGGAATGAGCGACTCGGGACGGATACTCACGTTGTAGAAATCCGGCGGTCCCGGAATCACGATTCCGATACGAACTCTAGGGGGGTCTTGTCTAGAGTTTTCGATCAGCACTTCCAACGGACCCGCTCGTGCCTTGAGCCCCCAGCGGCCAATGATCTCCATCACCTGCAAGCCGCACGATGCTGCGGTATCCAGCCAGGCCTGCACGCGCCGGTCGCCTTCCTGGACGTTGAACCAGATAGCGGCGCTGCATGCAAGAATGACGAGGGCCACCCCCAACAGCGGTTCCAACTAAGCGGCACCTCCTGGGGGCAGCTCCCGCTCTTCCTCCGCGTCTCTGAGCGAGAGCTGACCGGTCGTTTCCGCGGCGAGCGACAGTTGGCCCGCCTCGGCTTGCGCCAGCGACAACTGGCCCGCTTCGGCACCGGCCAGCGAGAGCTGACCGGGCGAGGCGCCATGGAATCGGGATTGGATCTCGGCGATCGCCTGGCGCGCGGCCCGGCGGAGCTCGCCGTCCTCCGAGCGCTCGGCCGCTTCCTTCAGGGGCAGTACGGCCGCCGCCGAGCCGACGCGGGCCAGCGCGTTGGCCACTGCCACCCGGAGGTCTATCTCCTCGCGCTGCAAGGCCTGGATCAGCGACGGTTCGGCGAGCGTGCTTTCTGTCATTCCCAGGGCCTGGGCCGCGGCGGCGGCCAACTCGCCCTTCTCGCGCGCCATCACCTTCGCCAGCGCGGATATGGCCTCGGCGGTTCCATGGCGGCCGAGCGTCTCCAGGCAGGCTTGTGCGGTCTGCAGGCGGCGGCGCCTCAGGGCCTGGATGAGGATCGCCCGCGCGCGCTCGAACGGCAGCGCCCGGCCCAGAATCGAAACGGCCTCCGCGCTGCAGGCGTCGTCCTCCGTGCTCTCCGCGACGCCGACGAGGATGTCGCGGCCTTCGGCGCCCAGCTCCTTGGCCGCCCGCAGCCGGACCTGGGGGCTCGCATCCGCGCAGGCGGTGCGGAGCACCTCGATCGTCCGTGCGTCCCCGGGCTCGCGGATCAGGAGGAGCAGGTTGCGCAGGCGCACCCCGGGCTCGGGATCCCGGAAGGCATTGTCGGCCAGGTGTTGTTCGAGGTCCACAGGCCGAGCGAACCGCCGGCAGAGGTTGAGAAGGAGGGGGAAGATGCGGGGGAGCTGCGAATCGGACGTCACCACCTCGAGCCGTTCGCCGGCAATCGCCAGGTGGCCTTCCGCGTTCAGGCTGAGGAGCAGACGGCGGGTCTCCGCGTCGAGCAGTGCGCACGCGAGCCGCACCGGCCCCTCGACGAAAAACGCTCTGTCGAAGGGCTCGTCTCCAACCTCGATCTCGCGGGCCGCCGGCGCGGACGTCTCACGAGAGATCTTCAACTCCTTGAAACCCGGCGGCCCTGAGAACCTGATCCCCACCCGGGTTTTTTTCCCGTAGCTGCCGATCCACACCCCCGCCAGTCCCGCTTGTGCCTTGAGCACCAGGTACAGATTCCAGACGCTATAGCTCTCCACCTCGCTCAGACCGCACGATGCCGCGACGTCCTGCCAGAGCTGCAAGCGCGAGCGGAGGCTTCGGTGCCAACCCGTGAGAGCGGCGCCGCCGGCGCCACTCAGGGCCATGACGATCAGCTCCCACATATCGGCCCGCCTCAGACCAGCCGCACCACCGGTTCCTCGCGCATCAGCTCATGGTGCGTGAGGAGGTCGCGGACGGTGGCGATCAGCCAGCGGTCGGCGTTGACGCCGAACGCGATCTCCAGGCGCGGGCGGCGGTCGCGCGGCGAGTGCGGCGGATCGAGATAGCCGAGAGTGGGGCTCGCCGCGTTGAGCGGCACGACGACCTGCGGATCGCCGGAGACGCCGCCGACCTTGTGCACGTCGCCGGCGGCGTCCCAGACGAAGCGGCGTTCGTCGCCGTCGGCGCGCGAGACCTCGCAGATGAGCAGCTTGAAGAGGCTCTCCGGCTCGCCGAGCGCGCACGTCGGCACCAACTGCCGTTTCCACAGCTCGGGCGAGGTGGGGAAGCGCGTCCCCCGGGGCACGATGATCGTGTGCTGGGGGTCGCCCGTCTTCGGGTCGTGGGTGACGAAGGCATAATCGTGGACGATGAAGTCCAGGGCGTCCATGCGCTCGCCGGCGAAGCAGGCGGCGCCGTAGGCCACCGCCTCGAACGGCTGCCAGGCCCTCACCCGGCGCCGCTCGAAGCGCTCCTCGAACCACGAGAAGAAGCCGGGCAGCAGCGTCGAGCCGCCCACCAGCAGCACGTCTTCCACGTCACCCGGTTTCACGCCGCCCTGCTCCAGGACCTCTTCGACCGAGACGGCCAGGCTGCGGTAGAACCCCTGCTCGTCGAGGAGTTGCCGCAGGCGGTCGCGGGTGAGCTTGACGATCTCGTTGCTCCGCCGGGGAGCGCCATGCGAGATGAATCCCGCTGGGCTCATGAGGAATACCGCCTCTTCCGCGAAGAAGACCGCTTCCTTCACCCGGCAGGCCTCGGCGAGCATCAGGCGCCGCCACAGGTGCGTGACCTCGTCGTCGTCGCTGGGGTCCTCGTCCATCGGGCCGCAGAGGTCGCGCAGCACCCAGCCGTCGACGGCGTTGCCGCCGAGAGGGCGCCCCCGCTTGGCCAGCACGGTGGCCTGGCCGCTGAGGGCTTCCTGCGGCGAGAGGCGGACGAGGACGACGTGCATGGTGCCGCCGCCGACGTCCACGACGAGCACGGTGCGGGGGCGGCCGAGGCTGATGCCGTAGCCGAGCGCGGCGGCCACCGGCTCGTCGACGAAGCGCACCCGGCGCACGCCCAGGCGGCGCAGCAGGTCCTGCACCTCGGCGCGGTACGTCTCGAACGCCGACACCGGCGAGGTGACGACGAGATCGCGCACCCGCTGGCCCGTCGTATGTTTGACCTCGCGCAGCAGCTCGCGCAGGAAGGCGTACGTCGCGTCGCGGGCGGTGAGGCTCTCGCGCCCGACGCGCGCCAGCGGCCGCAGCGGCTCATCGGTCAAGCCGGGCTTGAAGGTGGGCACGAACGAGGGATGGACGTTGCCCTCGTTGCGCTCGAGCGCCGGCCGCCCGATGAGCGCCCGCCGGCCGATGAAGAACCGCCGGGCCAGCGGCGGCCAGCTCCCCAGATGATCGAGCAGTCCGAGGTCCTCGAGGAAATGGACGGCCGAGGGCACCAGGCGCGGCGCCTCCAGCGGGTCCGTGGCCTCGGGCTTGCGGCAGACGGCGGGCAGCTCGATGAGACGCGGCTTGCCCAGGGATTCGTCCCAGAGCGCCACGCCGGAGTTCGTCGTCCCCAGGTCGAGTGCCCAGCCGGCTGTTTTGAGTCCCATTTTGGAGAAGATTATAGACGGCTCGCCGGAAACCCAAGACGTGCCAGAAACCACCACGTGCCGGGTCGCCAGACGACGCTGGCGAGGAACGGCCGGACCGCCCAGTCAGGCTATCTCTAAGGCTCGAATGAGAGCGTTGCCGTCCTCGATCACCTCTATGCTGAGCTCATGGCCATAGAGAAGGCCCATGCCGAGCAGAGGATTGACGTCAGCGGCGTCGACCGGAATTCGCCGCAGACGACCGTTCCACACCACATTAGCCTCGTGAATAGCGAACTCGATGGTGCTGCCGTCACCCAAGATGGCGCGACTGCTCCGTAGGAACGGCAGGCCCAGCAGCTCGATAAGATCTGATGGCAGGGTCAGGAAACCGTTATAACCGGTGTCAATCACAGCTTCGATAGCGTGTTCTTCACCCTGCGAGCCACGTAGAGGGAGAGGAACAAGCGCTTCGCGATCGGCATTGACCCGTCCCTTGATCATGCCGTCAATCCGTCGTCTTGAGGCGTGGCCCAAAACGGCGGGCATAGCGGGAGCCAACCTGTCTCATCCAAACTTGCGCATCCGGGTGCCGGGAGAGGAGCCGATCCGAGGCCGCTACCTCGTCCCGGTCGATCTCGTAATCGGCGGTTTCGATATCGATGAGCGCATATTTCCCGTTATCCGTGGGGCTGAGGCGTGGGAGCACCTCGCGCTCGTAGATCTCGTCGCCGCGCCGGGCGATCTCCTCTAGACTGTAGCGACGCTGCCGTGAAATCTGGCCCATGGGATTGATCATACCAATTTCGGTAACCCGCCCAGCAGCGGCCACACCACCCCGGCGAGGAACCACCGGTGGAAAAGGATCGGCAGCGGCAGCACGAGCCAGAACAGAGTCCAGGCGCGCCCGATCCAGGCATGGC
>DATBGJ010000449.1:0-1864 GCA_036558045.1 Thermoanaerobaculia bacterium | reverse complement strand
GCCCCTCCACCTTGACCGGCGTGCTGAACTTGATCGTCGTGTTCTCGTTGGCGCCGGTGCGCCAGACCTCGCCGTACGGCACGAGCCCGCCCCAGATCTTGCGGTCTTTGACCCCCGGCCGGCTGTAGCGCAGGGTGACCTCGGTGACGCCGACCATCTGCGTCACGGAGGCGTTGGGGCTGGGCCGCGGCAGGTCGAGCTGCTGTGCGAGCGCGGCGCCCGCGGCAAGATTCAAGATGATCAGGCCGGCGGCCGGCAGGGCCGCGCGAAATCGAAGCGTTGTCATGTGGGCACCTCCTCTTTTCCTGGAAATCCAATCGTTCAGACAGGGTTGAGACTGTAACAGAGCGGATTTTCCCGCGCAGTAACCTTCTTGTAAAACGCTTCAGCGGGAGACGGGCTCCGCCATCTTCGCCTCCGCGCGCTGCCGCGACGCCGCGGCCTCCTCGCGCGCCCGCGCCGCGTTCCACGCCGCGGCGGGCTCGATCCAGCCCTGGAGATGGCGCAGCACGAGATCGGCGAGGAAGCGGATGTGGTCCGGCCGGTCGTTCAGCGCCGGGATGTAGCGGTAGCGCTCGCCGCCGGCGTGCAGGAAGATCTCGCGGTTCTGCTCATCGATCTCCTCGATCGTCTCCAGGCAGTCGGCCGAGAAGCCGGGACAGACCACGTCGAGGCTGCGGATGCCGGACTTCGCCATCGCGGTGATCGTCTGGTCCGTGTAGGGCCTCAGCCACTCCTCCTTGCCGAAGAGCGACTGGAAGGAGACCGCCCAGCGCTCCGCGGGCAGCTCCAGCTCCTCGGCCGCCAGGCGCGCCAGCTTCTGGCACTGGCAGTAGTAGGGATCGCCGGCGAGGAAATAGCGCTTGGGAATGCCGTGGAAGGAGAAGAGGAGCTTCTCGGCCGGGCCGCCCTCCCGCCACGCGTCGCGGATGCTCGCCGCGAGGGCCCGGATGTACGCGGGCTCGTCGTGGTAATGATGGATCGTGCGGATCTCCGGCACCCACCGCCACGTCATCAGCTCGGCGGCCACCGCGTCGATCGTCGAGCCGGTCGTCACCGCCGCGTATTGCGGGTAGAGCGGCAGCACCAGGATGCGCCGGCAGCGGTTGGCCGCGAGCTCCCGCAGCGCCGAGCGGATCGAGGGATTGCCGTAGCGCATGCCGACCGCGACGTGGATCGGCGTGCCAACCTCCCGCCGCAGCACCTCCCGCAGCGCCGCCGCCTGACGGTTGGCGATGACGAGGAGGGGCGAGCCCTCCGGCAGCCATACCTTTCTGTACAGGGCGGCCGATTTGGCCGGCCGCGTGGTGAGCACGAACAGGTGGAGGATCACCCACCAGAGCGCCCGGGGCATCTCGATCACCCGCGGATCGAGCAGGAACTCCCGCAGGTAGCGGCGCAGCGACGGCGTATCCGGCGCGTCGGGCGTCCCGAGGTTCGCCAGCAGGATGCCGACGGCCGGGATCTCGCCGTGCTGAAAGTCGGGTTGGCCGAAGTACTTCACTCTGGAAGTCTAACCCAGCAGCCCGAACACCTCCGCCACCTGCTCCCAGCCGATGCGCATCAGGAAGGTGTTGTTCCGGCCGTAGGACTTGGCGCCGAGGATGAAGAAGTTCGGCTCCGGGTTTTTCAGCGTGTCGGCGCCGTGGGTGGTCTGCGCCAGGCAGTCCGCGCCGCCGGCGCCGAGGATGGCGGCCGAGAGGTTGATGGGGCCGCAGGTGGCGTAGCACTCGTGCACCTGGAGCTGGCGGTACAGCTCATGATCGCCCACGGAGCCGGTCAGCGAGAGAACGCGGTCGGCGGCGATCCGCTCGCGGCCGCCGTTCCTCAGCACCACTTCGAAGCGGCCGTTGGGCTTCGCGAT
>DATBGJ010000448.1:0-3419 GCA_036558045.1 Thermoanaerobaculia bacterium | reverse complement strand
CCCACGCACTGGATCGCCGTCGGCGTCATCTGCCTGATCGGCATCGGCATCCTGAGCGCCGTCAAGAAGACCCAGGCCAAGGCGCATCCCGATTCCACCGGCACCGGCGGGCCGCCGCGGTACTAGCGGGCAGAGTTATGTAAAGATCTCCGCCCTTGACCCGCGCCTCCCGGATCACCGCGCTCTTCAGCTCGGCCTTCGGCTTCGACCGCTTGGCCGATTGGTCGATCGACCATCCGCGGCGGACGGTCGCCGCCTTTGCCGCCCTCGTGGTTTTGGCGGCGCCCGGGCTCCTGCGGCTGCAGCTCCGCACCGACGGCCACGCCCTGGTGCCCCCGGGCGACCCGGCGGTGCGTTTCGACGCCGAGGTGCGCCGCCACTTCGGGCTGCGCGATCCGATCGTCGTGGTGATCGATACGGCGAGGCCGGACGGCATCTTCAATCCCGACACGCTGCGCCGCCTGCGCGACCTGACGGCGGCGCTGGAAAAAGTCCAGGGGGTTCCTCACGGCGGCGTCACCAGCCTGGCCACGGAGAAACGCGACCGCGTCTATCCCGGCACCCTCAATTTCCGTCCGTTCCTCGACGTGGTGCCGCGGACGCCTTCCGAGATGGCCCTATTCCGCGAAGACCTGGAGGCGATCGCGATCCTGCGCGGCACGCTGGTGTCGCGGGACCGCGGCGCGGTCGCGGTCCTCGTCGGCGCGCCCAACGTCCTCGACCGGCCCGGGGACGTGAACGCGGCCGCGGCGGACCGGGTCGCCCTCTGCCGCCGTATCACCGAGGTCAGCCGGCGGTTCGAGTCGCCGGACGACCGCATCCTGGTGGTGGGCGCGCCGGTCGCCGAATCGCTGCTCGGCACTCACATCCTCCAGGACCTGGCCCTGCTGCTGCCGTTGTCGATCGCCATCATCAGCTTCGTCATCTGGCTGGGTTGCCGGCGGATGGCGGGCGTGCTTCTCGGCATGGTCCAGCTCGCGGCCGCCCAGGTCTTCACCTTCGGCGTCATGGGATGGCTGGGCGTGCCCGCCTACCTCACCACCGCCGTGCTGCCGGTCATCCTGACCACCCTGGCGCTGGCCGACGAGATCCATCTCTTCTGGCGCTACCAGCAGATCCTGGAGGCGGAGCACGACGGCGCGGACCACCGGGCGGCGGTGCGTCTGCTGCTCTCCCAGATGAGCCGTCCCATCGTGCTGGCGACGGTGACGACGATCATCGGTTTTCTCTCCTTCGTCTCCTCGCCTCTCGCCGCCGTGCGCAGCTTCGGCGCCTTCGCCGCCGTCGGCCTGCTGTTCTGCCTCTTCTGGTCGCTGATGGTGGGGCCGGCGTCGCTGGCGTTGCTGCCGCCCCGCTTCATGCGGCGGCCGGTGAGCCGCGGCGCCGCGCCTTCCGACCGCTTCCGCCGCTTCTTCGCGCCCGTCTACCGCTCGCCGCGGCGCACGCTCGCCACCCTGGTGCTGGGCACGCTCCTGGTGAGCCTCGGCATCCTCCGCCTGCGGGTGCAGGACTCGTGGCTCGGCGGCTTCGCGCCCGGCAGCCCGTTCCGCACCGCCACCGGGCGGGTCAATCAGCTCTTCAACGGCACGCACCTGCTGCTCGTCCATCTCGATCTCTCGCGCTCGCGAGGGACGGAGCCGCTCCTCGATCCGCCCATCCTGCGGGCGGTCGGCGGATTCGAGGCCTTCCTGCGCCGCCAACCGCGGGTGGGCGGAGTCCTCGGTCCTCATGCCCAGCTCACCACCGTCTCCTTCCTCTACCACGCCCGCGAGCGCCAATGGATGAGGATTCCCGATACGCCGGCCGCGGTCGCGTCGCTGATCCAGAAGTTCGACGAGGTGCGGGGCGCGACGCGGCGCCGGGAGGTGATCGACGACGCCCGCCGGCGCGGCGTGATCACCCTCTTCCTGAAGAATCCGGATTATCGCCAGGTGGCAGCCTTGATGGCGGCGGTCCGGGGTTACGCGCGCGCGCGGCTGGAGCCCTTGGGAGTCCGCGTCGGCTTCGCCGGCGACGTGGCGGTGAGCCAGGCGATGATCCCCGCCATCGTGCGCACCCAGGTCTTCTCCCTGCCTCTCGCGCAGCTCGGCGCCTGGTTCGTGGTGACCCTGCTCTACCGCTCGTGGAAGGTGGGGCTCCTCATCGCGCTCCCCTCGTCCGTGGCCGTCGCCTGGATGCTGGGCGCCATGGGATGGACGGGCATTCCGCTCGGCGTCGCCACCTCGATGTTCTGCTCCATCACCCTGGGAGTCGGCATCGACTACGGCATCCACTTCTACGAGGTCTTCCTGCGGCTGGGAGGCGGCCGCAACGCCGCGCTCGCAGCCGTGGCCGAGGCGGGACCGGCCATCGTCGCCGACGCGGCGGCCATCGCCTGCGGCTTCGGGATCCTCGGCCTCTCCCAGGTCCCCTCCAACGCACGCCTCGGCTTCCTGGTGGCCGGAGCCCTCGCGGTGGCCTGTGCCCTCACGCTGGTCGGCCTCGGCACTCTCCTTCACCGCTCGGCGACCGCATGACGAGACGAGAGAAGGCGCAACGCATCGCCGGGATCCTCGACGAGCTGTATCCCACTGTCGACGTTCCTTTGAAGCATGAGGATCCATTCTCTCTCCTCGTCGCCGTGGTCCTCTCCGCGCAGACCACGGACAAGCTGGTCAACACGGTGACGCCCGCCCTCTTCGCCCGCGCCGCGACGCCGGAGCGGATGGCCGCGCTGCCGGTCGAGGAGATCCAGTCGCTGATCCGCCGCATCGGGCTGACACAGGCCAAGGCGAAGAACATCAAGCGGCTCTCGGAGATCCTGGTGGAGAAGCACGGCAGCCGGGTGCCGCGTACCCTGCAGGAGTTGGAGGCCCTGCCCGGCGTCGGCCACAAGACCGCCTCCGTGGTGCTGAACCAGGCGTTCGGCCTGCCGGCATTCCCGGTGGACACGCACATCCACCGCCTGGCCGCGCGCTGGGGACTGTCGAGCGGCAGGAACGTCGAGACCACCGAGCGCGACCTGAAGCAGGTCTTCCCCGAGGAGACCTGGGGCAAGGTCCACCTGCAGATCATCTACTTCGGGCGCGAGTATTGTCCGGCGCTATATCACGATCTCGACGCGTGTCCGATCTGCTCGTGGGCGGCCAGCAAGAAGCGGAAGGAGGAGGAACGGCGGAAGAATCTGGCGGTGCGCCGGCGGGGGGTTGCCTCATAGGGCAGCGTTCCCCCGCCCGCCCCTCACCCCTGTCCCCTCTCCCATCGCCCTCCCTCCCCCGGGAGAGGGGAACGTCGGCGTAGGGTTCTTGCCTATCGGCTACGCCATGCCTACCACAACCGCTCTGTTACACAATCTCGCCCTACTCTCTCTGTGAGTACAGATTCGTTCCCCTCTCCCGGGGGAGGGAGGGCGATGGGAGAGGGGACAGGGGTGAGGGGCG
>DATBGJ010000447.1:0-8659 GCA_036558045.1 Thermoanaerobaculia bacterium | reverse complement strand
TCGGTCCATCCGCCGTTCACGCAGGAGCGGGTTTCTCTCTATCCTCTCCCTCCGCTCGCCGGGGCCGAGCTGCTGCCGGTGACCCTGAGCGAGCCGGCGAGCCCGATCTACGAATGGGAAGGAGACAGGCTTCATCGTTTCGTTCCGCCCTCGGCGCCGCTTCCCCCGGAATTCCAGGTGCTCCAGCCGGCTCCGGGAGCCGCCGTGGATCCAGGCCGGGATCTCGCCGAGGTGGCGGTCCCGTCCGGCGATCACGTGCGCTTCCGGCTGATCGTCGTCAGCCGCATCAACGGCGCCGTCTTCGATCTCGGCGCCGGTGCCCTGCGGGGAGGCGTTCTGCGGGCGGAGTTTCCGCGGGAGATGCTCGCCACCTCGGACCGCCTCTACGGCAGGAGCGCGCACTACTGGTGGATCGAGGCGCGGAACGCCGCCGGCGCGGTCTCCGGGTTCAGCCGCATGCGCGCTTTCCACCTCGCCGAGTGAGGTTCAAAAGAGGTCGCTGTCACCCATGGTGTAGTAGAGGTGGGCGCGGAAATCCTCTTCAGGGTCGTAATTGAAGGGGACGAACACGAAGCCGAGATCGTTCGGCTCCGGCCGGCTCTCGAAGCCGAGGCGGAGGACGCGCTCGCGCCACCAGGAAGGACGGCTGACGATCCAGGATTCGACCGTCTTCGCCTCGCGGTGCTCGGCGAGCGCTCCGGCGAGGAGCTGCCGGACCGCGTCGGGGTAGCGCGGATCGAACAGCGCGTCGCCCCACAGCAGGCGGTCTTCCTTGCGCCGGAAGACGCTCCAGCCGGCGAGCCGGCCGCGGCGGAAGACGGCGTAGATGAAGTACTCGGTGTCCGGGCAACGGGCGTAGCGCCATGCGAGGTAACGGGCGTCGCGTTGCACGAGCAACCGGTAGGCGCCGCTCACCCGCTCGAAGAACCGGTCCCAGCGCTCGTCGAAGTGGCGGATGCGCTCGACCCGCCAGCCGGCGAGCCGCGAGAGGAACGCGCCGGGGGGCGCGAGGGGCCGCTCTGCGAGGTCCAGGACGTGGAAGGGAAGGGACTCCAGCCGGCGGGCGCCGACGAAGCTCAGCGAGAAACGCTGGATCTTGCCGGTGTTGAACCCGTAGTTGAAATCGACCTGGCCCTCGCAGAAGCGGGCGTAGAAATGGCGGACGGTTCTGCCGAGGAGGCTGATCGGTCCGCGGCCCACGTGGCGCAAGGCCGGCTCGGTCATCGTGTCGCCGACCTGCAGCGCCTGCAGCGTGCGGCGCTCGCCGCCGAGCTGGCGGTGAAAGCGCACCGGATAGCCGGCATAGTGAGCGGCCAGCCGGCCGTCCTCGGCGAACGCCTCGCTGATCTTGAGCTCGCCATAGGGGTTCTCGCGATACACCCAGCCCCAACGCGCCAGGCTGCGCTCGACGTAGAAGGTGCGACGGAACAGCGGCAGGATCCGTTCTTCGTCGCCCTGCCGGTATTCGCGGACGAAGAAGCTGTCGCGGCGTGCCAGGAACGGACCCCCTGGAGCCTCTCCCCGCGCGGGCTTCAGGATCACGAACCCCGCCTCGGAGAGGGCGATCACGAGCTGCCGGGGATCGAGATCCGCGGGCGGCACGGGGATCAGCACCTTTTCCTGGTCCCGCAGCGACCGGTGCGTGGCGCCGAGCCTTTCGGCCAACCGGTCTGCGCCGAGGTCGTCGAGGATCACGACCCCGTTGGTGGAATCAGCAGCGCCCGACATCGCCCTCATTCTATGACCCATAGGGTGACCCATAGGTTGACCCCATATAATCCCCCCTGCCTGTCATGGATCTTTCGATCGTCATCCCCGCCTTCAACGAAGCCCAGCGCCTCGGCCCCACTCTCCGGCGGGTGGTGGACTACGTGCAGCGGAACGGTACCCGCTATGAAGTCCTGGTGGTGGACGACGGCAGCACCGACGGCACCGCGGCGGTGGCGGGGGAGTTCGCCCGCGAGGGGGTCCGCGTCCTGCGCCAGGAGGTGAACCGCGGCAAGGGAGCCGTGCTCAAGGCCGGCGTCCTCGCCAGCCAGGGCCGCGAGGTGCTGCTCACGGACGCCGACCTCTCGACGCCCATCGAGGATCTCGAGCGGCTGCGGCCTCACCTGGCGGCAGCCGAGCTGGTGCTCGGCAGCCGGTCTGTCGCCGGCTCCGAGATCGCGCGGCATCAGCCTTTCTATCGCGAGATGATGGGGCGGACCTTCAACCTCATCATCCGGCTGCTGGGCGTGCGCGGCCTGCGCGACACCCAGTGCGGCTTCAAGCTGCTGCGCGGCGAGGTGGCCCGCCGGCTCTTCGCCGAGCTGAGGATCGAGCGCTTCGCCTACGACGTCGAGCTGGTCTGGCTGGCGCGCCGCCACGGCTTCCGCGTCGCCGAGGTGGGAGTCCGCTGGGCCGACTCGCCGTCGACGCGGGTCAATCCGCTCACCGACTCCTCCCGCATGCTCTGGGACGTGCTGGCCTTGCGCTGGCGCGACTGGAGAGAGCGCCGTTGAGGGCGCGGGCCCTGGCGGCGACGGCCGCCGTCTGCCTGCTCGCCGGTTGCGCCAGGGACCGGCTGCCGGAATCCTTCGCGCTGCCGGCGAGCGTGCCGGGCGGGGCCGCCGCGCAGGGGGTCTCTTTCCCGCGTCCGCCGGAGACGAAGGTCCTCGAGATCGATCACGAGCGGCGGCCGGCGCTCCTCACCACCATGGGTCCCTGGCAGTGGCGGGGCCGCGTTCCGGCCGGGGCCCGCTTGCACGGCGGAGTCCAGCTCCTGCCGGGAGCGTGGCGCGCCGTTCACGGTCTGCGGGCCTGGGTGGTGGCGCGCAGCGGCGGCGAGCGCGAGGTGGTGGGCGCGGTGAGCGCGAAGGACGGGCAGGATCCCCGCTGGCTCGACTTCACCGCCGATCTCTCCCGCTACGCCGGCCGCGAGGTGACCCTGCAGTTCTTCGCCGCGCTGAAGGACCTGCCGCCCGAGCACCGCGGCTCGAATCTCGTGGCCTGGGCTCCCGTCGTCCTTTCCTCCGCGCAGGAGGAACGGCAAGGGGAGGAGCGTCCGAACGTCCTCTTCATCCTGGTGGACACGCTGCGCCGCGACCATCTCACCCCCTACGGCTACCACCGCGAGACGACCCCCGAGATCGCGCGCTGGCTGGCGGCGCCCGGCACGGTGGTGGAGGAGGCCTACAGCCAGGCGCCGTGGACCCTGCCCTCCGTGATCTCCTTCTTCACCGGGCGCGCTCCCGGCGAGCTGCTGGGCTCGCAGCTCGGCGCCTATGGCCTCCCCGAGGGCGTTCCCACCCTCGCCGAGCGCCTGGCCGCCCAAGGCTACGAGACCGGCGGTTTCTTCGCCAATCCCACCCTGCACGCCGGCGGCGGCTTCGACCGCGGCTTCCGCACCTTCTACGCGCCGCCGCCGGACATCTCCTGGATGAGCCACCACGCCGACGAGCTGAACGCCCGCGCGCGCCCCTGGCTCGAAGGCCATCAGCACCGGCCGTTCTTTCTCTACGTGCATTACGTCGATCCGCACGATCCTTATGACAACCCCGAGATCGTCGACCGCCGCACGCCTTTCGATCCGGATTACAAGGGCCGCGTCGAGGGCACCTGGATCCACGGCATCTACATCGGCCGCCTTCCCCTCGACGACCCGCAGCGCGACCTTTTCCACATCCAGGCCCTGTACGACACCGAGATCCATTACGTGGACCGTTTCATCGGCGAGCTGCTCTCGACGCTCGACCCCGAGGTGCTCGCCCGGACGCTCGTCGTGCTGGCCGCCGACCACGGCGAGGAGCTGTACGATCACGGCGGCTGGAAGCACGGCCAGACGCTCTACGAAGAGCAGATCCACGTGCCCCTCATCTTCCGCTGGGACGGCCACATCCCCGCCGGGCGGCGGCTCGCCGGCACCGTGCGGCTCCTCGACCTCATGCCGACGCTCGTCGCCGCGGCGGGCGGCAAGGCCGACGCCGCCTGGCAGGGCATCGACCTGCTGCCGGCGTTGACCGGCGAGCGGCCGCTGCCGCGCCGGCCCGCTTTCGCGCAGCACCTGAGCGGCGGGCCTCTGCGCGCCGCCGCCGTGCTGGCGCGCCAGAAGCTGATCCTCTTCAACCCGCGGGAGCCTTTCGAGCCGAACGATCCGCTGCAGGACTACCTGTGGCGGAAGGATCTCGGTCGTCTCCAGCGGGTGGAGCTCTACGATCTCGCCCGCGATCCCGGGGAGCGGCGAAACCTGGCCGGCGGCAACCCGGAACGGGCTCACCTCCTCCAGCCGGCCATCCATTACCGGCTCGACGCCCAGCTCCCGGGCCTGCGGGTGTTCGTGGAGGGCACCCCGCCCGGCTCGCGCCTCGCGGCGAGCCTCGTCTTCGAGCGGGCCCCGGCACGCTGGGTGCCCTATTTCATGGCGCCGGGAGATAGCGCCCGGCTCACCGGCACGCGCCTCGACGTGGAGCTGCTGGGCGACGAGATCGAGAAGGGCTTGCGCGTGGAAGGCGATTTCGGTCGTATCGTGTCGGTGCAGGCGGCGCTCGACGGCCGGCCGTTGCCGCCCGATAGGATCCGCTTCGGCGGCGGCCGGCCCTACGCGGGCGGGCCGATCCCGGCGGCAGCGCTGCTTTCGCCGGTGGAGACGGCCCCGCCGCCGGGAGGCGGCCTCAAGCTCTGGCTGCATCAGGGCCGCGCCGTGAACCGTAAAACGGAGGTCAACCCGGAGACCGAGCGGGCCTTGCGGGCCCTCGGATATATCCAATGAACGGATCGCTCCAACCGCCCGGCTGGACCGAGCGCGTGCGCGCCGGCAGCGCCCTTGCGCTGGCGCCCCATTATGACGACGAGGTGCTCGGCTGCGGCGGTCTGCTGGCGCAGCTCGCGGCGGCGGGAGCGGCGGTGCGCGTGCTCTTCCTGACCGACGGCGGCGGCGGCGGCGAGGAGATCGCCGACCGCGAGGCGTATGGCCGGCGGCGGCGCGAGGAGGCGGTCGAGGCCTGCCGGCTCCTCGGCCTCGCCGGCTGCGATCACCTGGACCTGCCCGACGGCGCGCTCGACCGTCACCTCGACGAAGCGGTGCAGGGCATTCGCCGGGCTCTCCTCAGCCAGCGTCCCGAGCTGTTGCTGGCGCCTTCGCCGCTGGAGGCCTCGCGCGATCACCGCGCCGCGTTCGCCGCCCTTCACCGGTTGTTGGCGCCGCTGCGCGCAGGCGATGCGGACGAGGAGCTGTTG
Source organism: Thermoanaerobaculia bacterium (assembly GCA_036558045.1). Classification (GTDB taxonomy): domain Bacteria; phylum Acidobacteriota; class Thermoanaerobaculia; order Multivoradales; family UBA5704; genus DATARR01. The sequence goes on along the minus strand of DATBGJ010000447.1, from coordinate 3,445 downwards.
CGCGGCCTGCGCGTTCTCCTCTACGAGGTGAACCATGCCGCGTATCCCGATCTGCTGGTGGACGTCTCCGCCGAGGCGCCGTTGCTCGCCGCGGCGATGGCCGTCTACCGCAGCCAGGAGGAGCGGCATCCCTACTGGAACGCGGGGGCGGGCCTGCGCCGCTTCCGCACCCTGAGCCTGGCTCCCACGGTGGAGCTGGCCGAAGGCTACCGGCGTCTGCGGCTCGCGGACTTCACCACCCGCAGCCCGGCCCAGCTCATACGCCATCTGGGCGGCGAGCCCGAGATCCACGAGGTGCGGGAAGGCCCGCGCATCTCCGTCGTCGTGCGCACGCGCGACCGCCCGGGCCTCCTCGCCGAAGCCCTCGCCAGCCTCGCCGCGGGGGAGTATCGCCGCGCCGAGGTCGTGCTGGTCAACGACGGCGGCGCGCCGCCCGCGGTTCCGGAGGGCTATCCGCTGCCCGTGGTGCGCATCGATCTCGCCGAGAACCGCGGCCGCGCCGCCGCCGCCGAGGCGGGTATCGCCGCCGCCACCGGCGACTACGTGGCGTTCCTCGACGACGACGACCTGGCGGCGCCCGAGCACCTCGCCACCCTCGCCGGCCTCGTCTCGGCCGCCGGCGTGCGCGTCGCCTACACCGACGCCGCGGTGGCGGTCTACGAGCTGGGATCGGACGGCTGGGTCTGCCGCGAGCGGCGCCTCCCCTACAGCCGCGACTTCGATCCGGACGTCCTGCTGGTCGACAACTACATCCCCTTCAACACGCTGCTCATCGAGCGCTCGCTGTTCGCCGAGGCCGGCCCCTTCGATCCGTCGCTGCCGTTCTTCGAGGACTGGGACTTCCTCATCCGCCTCGCCGCCGTCACCCCGTTCCACCATCTCGCCCGCGTCACCTGCGAGTACCGGCACTTCCGCGGCGGCGGCCATCACGTGTTCGGCGAGCGGCCGCGCGAGCGCGCCGACTTCCTGGCGGTGAAGGCGCGGGTCCTCGCCAAGCACGCCGGCCGTCTCCAGCCGGAGACCCTGGCGCGGGCGGTGGACACCCTGCGCGCCGAGCTGGTGGCCGAGCGCGAAGGTCGAGCCGGAGCCCGCCGCGAGCTCGAAAAAACGCGCACCGATCTCGCCGGCCTCGTCCAGGACCACCAGGCCCTGTCCCGCGAGCGCTTCCGCTGGGAAGAGCGCTACCACGCGGCGAGCGGCGAGGCCGCATCCCTGCGCGGCGATCTGGAGCGCTACAAGGAGGATCGCGGACGCCTGGAAACGGAGATCCAACGCCTCTACGAGGAGGAGCGGAAGCTCCGCGCCGCCGTCGACGACCAGACGGCGCACCTCGGCCGCACGTATGCGGAGATCGAGCGGCTCAACAGCTTGATCAAAGAGATGGAGTCTACGCGGGCGTGGCGGGTGCATCGATGGTTGGAAAGACGGGGATCATGAAGTCTCCATGACCCGCATCGCCCTCCTCTCCAGCGAGCCGGTGCGGCCCCGCATGGCGGGGATCGGCATCCGCTATCTCGAGCTCGCCCGGCGGCTGCCGCGCGAAGGGATCGAAATCGTCCTGATCTCGCCCGCGGAACCGGAGGAGACGGCGGCGCTGGACGGACTCGGCGAAGCCGTCATCCGCCGCTGCGAACGCGGCCGGCTCGCCTCTCTGCTCGCGGACTGCGACGGCGCCGTGGCCCAGGGACAGCTCGCCAACGATCTCCTCCTGGAGATGCCGCACCTGCCGGTGGCCATCGATCTGTACGATCCCTGGCTGATCGAGAACTTCGCTTACACCGAGACGCTCGGGCTCGATCCGTACCGCAACGATCACGCCACCTGGACGCTGCAGATGTCACGCGGCGACTTCTTTCTCTGTTCCTCGGAGGAGCAGCGGAATTTCTATCTGGGATTCCTCACGGCCTTGGGCCGAGTCAATCCGGAACGCGTGGCGGAGGACCCGGACCTCGCCTCGCTGATCGCGCCCGTTCCCTTCGGCGTGCCGGACGAGCTGCCTCCCCATCGGCCCCTGCTGCCGCCTCGCGCGGCGGGGGAGAAGCGGCTGCTCTTCGGCGGCCTCTACGACTGGTACGACCCGTGGACGCTGCTCGCCGCGCTCGCCGCGCTGGAGCGGCCGGGCTGGACGCTGCTGCTCATCCGCAATCCGAATCCGCAGAGCACGCCGCAGCGCCTGTTCGCCGCGGTCGAGGCCCGCTGCCGCGCGCTGGGCTGGTGGGGGAGCCGCGTCCAGGCGCTGGACTGGGTGCCGGCCGAGCTGCGGTACGACCTGCTGCGCGACGTGGACCTCCTCGCCGCGCCCCACCGGCCGAGCCTGGAGACGCGCCTCTCGCTGCGCACCCGGTTCCTCGACGCGCTCGCCGCCGGCTGTCCGGTGGTGACCAGCGAAGGCGGCGCCATGAGCCGCCTCCTCGCCGCGCACGGCGCCGGCTGGGTGGTGCCTCCCGGCGACGCCGCGGCGCTGGCGCGGGCCCTCGCCGAGGCGATCGCGGATCCGGACTCCCGCCGCGCCGGTGCCCGCGAGCTCGCCGCGGCCTTCCATTGGGAACGCGTGCTCGCGCCCCTCGTCCGTTTCTGCCGCACCCCGTGCGCCGACGCCACCAAGGAGCGTTTCGCCGCGCGGCCGGCCACCGTGGCGCCGCCGGACCGCCTCGCCTTCCGGCTGCGCCGCAAGCTCCGCGTCTGGCGGGGGATCGCTTGAGCTCCATCCGCAAGATCTCCGTCGCCGTCCTCTCCTGGAACGGCCGCCATCACCTGGAGACCTGTCTCGAGGCCCTCGCCGGGCAACAGGCCCCGGAGATGGAGTGGGAGGTGCTCGTCCTCGACAACGGCTCGACGGACGGCACCGCCGCCTGGATGCGCGAGCGCTGGGGGCGGCACCCGCGTGTGCGGCTCGTCGAGAGCCCGGTGAACCTCGGTTTCTGCGCCGGCAACAACCGATTGGCGGCCGCGGCGGACGGCGACGCCGTGGCCTTCCTCAACAACGACACCCGTCCGGAGCCGGGCTGGCTCGGCTCGCTGGTCGAGGCGCTGGCGTCAGCCCCCGCGGACGTGGCCGCCGTCTCCGGGAAGATCGTCGACTGGAACGGCGAGCGGCTCGACTTCGGCCGCGGCGTGATGACCTTCGACGGCCACGCCTTCCAACTCGACTTCCGCCGGCCCCTCGCCGCGGCCCGCCTGCCGGCGGCGGGCGAGGAGCTGCCCTTCGCCTGCGGCGGCAACATGCTCGTGCGCCGCGCCTCGTTCCTCGCCGCCGGCGGTTTCGACGAGTCGTACTTCGCCTACCTGGAGGACGTGGATCTCGGCTGGCGGCTGTGGTCCGGCGGCGAGCGCATCGTCTGCGCGCCGGAGGCCGCCGTGCGCCACCGCTCCAGCGCCACCAGCGACCTGCTCGGCCTCTTCAACCGCGGCTTTCTCTTCGAGCGCAACGCCTTCCTCACCGCCT
>DATBGJ010000446.1:0-7817 GCA_036558045.1 Thermoanaerobaculia bacterium | reverse complement strand
GCTCCAGGACGTCGTCGTAGCCGCCCAGGAGGTAGAGGTTGGGGGCGAACTGGTAGCGGCCGAGCAGGCGGAGGTGGGCCTTCAGGTCGTTCGGCCGGTTGAAGTCGAACGCCTCGAAGGAGAGCCACAGCTTGCGGTCGAGGAGCGGCAGCGGGTATTCGACCTGGGCGCCGCCGGTGTTCTCGATCAGGCCGGCCCACAGGCGCACGTCCCCCGGCGCCTGGAAACCGAAGAGGCCGGTGGCGGCGTAAGTCCTCTCCTGGGTGATCTTGTTGATCGTCGTCGTCACCGGAATGCCGTCGGGACCGGTGACGGTGATGGTGTCCGTCTTCTCGCGGCGCTTGCCGAAGGGACTGCTGACGAGGCCGGCGCGGTAGAGGTGCTTGTGGTCCTGCGGATCGATGTCGAGCCGGAAGCTGGTCTGCGAGCCGTCGGCGTCCGGCAGGTAATAGCCCTGCATGTCGAGGTCGATCTTGAGCTTGTTGACCGTGCCGAGCGTGCTGCTCAGGGTCTGCACGCCGCCCTGGATGCTGTCGAGGGTGGAGAGGACCTGGTCGTAGGCCTTGTCGTCGTTGATCAGCCTGCCGATGGTGCCCTGGCCGCTGGCGATCTTGCTGGAGATGGCGTTGAGGTTGTCGGCCGAGGTCTGGAGCTTGTCGGTCAACGCGCGCACGTTGCCGATGCTGGCGTTGAGGTCGCCGCGGTTCTCCTGCACCACGGCGGCGATCTGGTCGAGCGCCCGCTTCATCTGCTCCGCCAGGCGCGGCAGCTCGCGGGCGAGCGTCGCGCTCACCTGGTCGAAGTTGCGCACGCCGGCGGCGACGTTGGCGCGGTTCTCCGCCACCAGGGCGCGGATCTCGGCGCTGGTCAGCCGCACGTCGTCGATCAGCCGGTTGATCCCCTCGCCGGAGATCGAGCCGGTCACCTGCTGGATCGAGGAGCCGATGTCCTCCAGCTTGGCCATGGCGTCGTCGAAGGTCGGCGGCGAGGTGCCGACGAGCACGGCGTTCTCCGGCAGCGGCGGCGCGCCCGGCGGACCGGGAACGAGCTCGACGTATTTCTCGCCCAGCAGACCCAGATTGGCGATGCGGGCCGAGGTGCCGACCGTCAGCGGCAGGGGTTTCTCCAGCGCCAGGGTGATGCGGGCGTGGGTGCCCTGCAGGCCGACGCCGTCCACATGTCCGACACGCACGCCCGCCACCCGCACCGAGGCCTTGTCGTCGAGGCCGGCCACGGAAGGGAACACGGCGTCGAGCCGCTGCCCCTTGACGCCGAACGGATTGAAGTCCTCGATCTTCCAGATGAGGATCGCCAGGACGACCAGGCAGATGGTCGCGAAGATGCCGACCTTGACCAGTGATCTCATAGTGTCTCCGGGCCGGCGGCGGCCGGCCTTCCCTTCCCTGCCGTGTCCGGCGGCGCCTCTGCCGGCTCTTCTTCCGTGAGCGGCCCTTCGGCCTCGCCGTGAATGAACTGCTGGACGCGCGGATCGTCGAGACGCCGGAACTGTTCCGGCGGCGCGTCCGCGATGATTTTACCGCGGTGGATCATGGCGACGCGGTCGCCGATGCGCCAGGCGCTCTCCAGGTCATGGGTGATAGTGACGGTGGTGGTCTTCAGCCGGTCGTTGAGGTCCACGATGACGTCGTCGATGAGCGCCGTGGTCACCGGATCGAGACCGGTGGTGGGCTCGTCGAAGAGCAGGATCTCCGGGCTGTGCGCGATGGCGCGCGCGAAGCCCACCCGCCGGCGCATGCCGCCCGAGAGCTGCGACGGCATCTTTCGGCTCACGCCCTCGAGACGCACCATCTCCAGGCACTCCTCCACCCGGTCATGGATCTCGCCGCGCGAGAGCTTGGTCATGCGTTGGAGTGGAAAGGCCACGTTCTGCCACACCGTCTTCGAGTCGAACAGCGCCCCCTCCTGGAACGCCATGCCGAACTTGCGGCGGAACTCGGTGATCTCGCGATTGCCCAGGGTTTCGACCTTGGTGCCGTCCACCTCGATCGTGCCGGAGTCCGGCTTGAGGAGGCCGATGACGTGCTTCAAGAGCACGCTCTTGCCCGTTCCCGAGCCGCCGAGGATCACCAGCGACTCCGCCGGCGCCACGTCCATGTCCACGCCGTCGAGCACCACCTTCGGCCCGAAGGACTTGTGGAGATCGCGGATGCGGATCTTGGGGTTGTCCGTCATCAGAACAACAACCGTGTCAAGAAGAAGTCCGAGATCAAAATCGCAATGCTCGCCACCACCACCGCCGCCGTCGTGGAGCGGCCCACGCCTTCGGCGCCGCCGGTGGTGTAGAAGCCCTGCTGGCAGCCGATAAGGGCGAGGAGGAAGCCGAAGACCGCGGCCTTGATCAATCCCGAGAAGAGATCGTTGAGGTCCATGAACTGGAAGGTGCGATCGACGTAGGAGACCGGATTCGCCTTCATCATCACCACCGAGACCAGGTAGCCGCCGAAGATGCCGATGCCGTTGCCCATGGCCACCAGCAGCGGCAGCATGATCGTGGTGGCCCACACCCGCGGCACCACCAGGTAATGGATGGGATCGGTGGCCATCACCTCCAGCGCGTCGATCTGCTCGGTGACGCGCATGGTGCCCAGCTCCGCGCCCATGGCCGAGCCGGCGCGGCCGGCCACGATGAGGCCCGAGAGCACGCTCGACAGCTCGCGCACCACGGAGAGCGCCACCAGCGAGCCCACGAAGCTCTCGGCGTTGAAGCGGCGGAGCGTGGTGAAGGTCTGCAGGGCCAGCACCATGCCGGTGAACAGCGTGGTGAGCAGCACCACGGGCGTGGAGCTCACCCCCACCTTCACCATCTGGCGCAGCCACTCCCGCCAGTCGTAGGGGGGCCGCAGCGTCCAGGCGAAGACGCGGCCGGCCATGTGGACGAAGCGCCCCATCTGCTCGAAGAAGCGCTCCAGCGGGCCGCCGCGCATGGTCAGGGATCCTCCCGCGAGAACCGCGACATCAGCTCCTCCACTCTTCCACCCCGCACGTAGCGCCGCGGCAGCCGCAAGCCCAGATGGCAGAGGATCTCCCAGGAGATCGTGCCGGCGTGGGCCGCCAGCTCCGCGGCCGTGATCTCCTCTGCGCCCTGGCGTCCGAGCAGCACCACCTCGTCTCGCAGCTCGGCCCCGGCGTCGGTCACGTCGAGGAGAGTCATGTCCATCGTAACCGAACCGGCGATGGGGACCCGCCGGCCGCGCACCAGGGCCTCGGCCTTGCCGGTGAGCCGCCAGGCGTAGCCGTCCGCATAGCCGACCGGGACGACGGCGATGACGCTGCGCCGCCGGGTCACCGTGCGGCCGCCGTACGAGACCGCCGTGCCCGCCGGCACCCCTCGGACCTGGACGATACGCGCCCGCACCGACATGACCGGACGCAGGTCTGTCCTCGCCTCCGGCGGCAGCGGCCGGTCCGGCCTCTCGGCCGGATCGAGGCCGTACATCGCGAGCCCCAGCCGCACCAGCCCATAGCGGCTGGCGGGGCGATGGAGGGCGGCGGCGCTGTTGGCCATGTGGATCAGCGTCCGCTCGCGCTCCTCCGGGGTCAGCAGGCCGAGCACCTCGGAAAAGCGGGCTTCCTGGGCTGGATTGCGCGGGCTTTCGAGGTCGTCCGCGTCGCCGAAGTGGGAGAGTAGGCCGGCCAGCTCGAGCCGCGGATGCGTGCGCAGCAGCTCGAGCGCTTGCGGCACCTTCGCCAGCGGCACGCCGAGCCTCCCCATGCCGGTGTCCACCTTGAGATGGATCGGCTGCACCGTCGTCTGCCCGGCCGTCCAGTTCTGCCACAGCGCCAGCTCGGAGACGGAGGAGATCGTGGGGGTGAGCCCATAGCGGGCGTAGAGGGCGATCTTGGCCGGCCGCGCCGTGCCCAGCACCAGGATCGGCGTCCTCACGCCGGCGCGGCGGATCTCGGCTCCCTCTTCCAGCAGGGCCACGCCGAGCCAGTCCACGCCGGCCGCCTCCAGGGCGCGTGAAACGCCCACCGCTCCGTGGCCGTAGGCGTCCGCTTTCACCACCGCCATGACGCGGGCGCCGGAGCCGGCGAGCCGCTCGCGGATGCGCGCCAGGTTGTGCTCCAGGGCGTCGAGGTCCACGTCCACCCACGCCGGGCGCAGGGCGCCCGCGAGGTCCTCCACTCCCGGCCCTACCGCATCCATCGATGGACCTCAGAACGGAGCGCTGGGTTCCATGCCATGCCGATCGAGATTGCGGAAGCTGGTGGTCTCGCCGAGGAAGACGAGCTCCACGGTGCCTGTCTCGCCGTTGCGGTGCTTGGCGATGATGAGCTCCGCGAGCCCCTTGTTCTCTTCCTTGCCGGGGTTGTAGATCTCGTCGCGGTAGATGAAGGCCACCATGTCGGCGTCCTGCTCCAGCGAGCCGGACTCGCGCAGGTCCGCCAGTTGCGGCCGGTGGTCGCTGCCCCGCCGCTCCGGCTGGCGGGAGAGCTGGGAGAGGGCGAGCACGGGGATCTCCAGCTCCTTGGCGAGCTGCTTCATGCCGCGGCTGATGGCGGCGATCTCCAGGTTGCGGTTCTCGTACTTGCCGCCCGCCTGCATGAGCTGCAGGTAGTCGAGCACGATGAGTGCCAGGCCGCGCTCCGCCTTGAGCCGGCGGGCCTTCGAGGCCACCTCCAGCAGGCCGGGGTTCGGCGAGTCGTCGATGAACAGCGGCGCGTCGCCGATGGCGCGCACGGTCTGGATGATGCGCGTCCATTCCTTCTGCGACACGCGGTTCGAGCGCAGGCGGGCGAAGGAGATGTCCGACTCCGAGCAGAGGATGCGCAGCGCCAGCTCCTGCTGGCTCATCTCCAGCGAGAAGATGCCCACCGGCTTGCGCTCGCGGATGGCGATGTGCTGGGCGACGTTCAAGGCGAAGCTCGTCTTGCCCATGCCGGGCCGGCCGGCGATGATGATCAGGTTGCCGCGGTTGAGCCCCTGGCTGATGCGGTCGAAATCCATGAAGCCGCTGGGCAGGCCGGTGAGCATGGAGCCCGGCCGCTCCTCCAGCTCCTCCAGGGTGGTGTGGAGCACGTGGGAGAGCTGGGCGAAGCCGCGCTGGATCGCCTCCTCGCCCAGGGCGAGCACGGCCTGCTCGGCCCGCCCGAGCGCCTCCTGCGCCTCGAGCCCGCCGTCCAGGCAGTTGCGGATGATCTGGCCCGACGTCTGGATCAGCCGCCGGCGGACCGAGCGTTCCTTGATGATCTCGACGTAGGTGTCGACGCGGCCGATGTCCGGCAGGTCGAGGTCGAGGCCGGTCAGATAGGCAAGGCCGCCGATCGCCTCGAACTGTCCTCGCTGCTCCAGCTTCGCCTGCACCGTCCGCAGGTCGATCTCCACCAGCTCCTCGCGCAGGTCGAGCATCGCCTGGTAGAGGATCTGATGCCGCTCGTGGTAGAAGTCCTCGGCGCGCAGCCGTCCCGAGATGGTGGGCAGGATCGACGAGTCCAGCAGGACGCCGCCGAGCACCGCCCGCTCCGACTCCTCGCTATGCGGGAGCGTTTTCTGTTCGGGGAGGATGTCGATCATCGGGGTGGAACTGAACTCTGCTCCATTCTCCTCCTTGCAGTACGCAAGGCGCAAGGCTTGACATGGCCGAGAATCCGTGCCTTGACGCCCGCTCCTTCTTGACGCTTCCAGAGCCTGCCGCTAGTCTGTTCGTGAAGGAGTATCGCCCGCCATGGCAACCGCCGCAGTAGAGACCCGCCACTGGACCAGGGAGGAGTACGAGCGCCTGGTCGAGCAGGGATTCTTCCATCCTGACGAGCATATCGAGCTCATCGAGGGGGTCATTTACGAAATGCCGCCACAGAAAAGCCTGCATGCCTTCGGCGTACGGGCGGTGACCACCAGCCTGCAGGCGATCTTCGGCAAGGGCTTCGATGTTCGTTCCCAGATGCCTCTCGCGCTCAGCGACGACTCCGAACCCGAGCCGGACGTCGCCGTCGTTCCCGGGAGCTTCACCGACTACGTCGAATCCCATCCGACAACCGCCGAGCTGATCGTCGAGGTCGCGGACAGCTCCCTTCTCCATGACCGCAAGCGCAAGACGGGTCTCTACGCACGCGAAGGCATCGCCGAGTACTGGATTCTCAACCTCGTGAAACGGTGCCTGGAGGTCTACAGAGCCCCGAAGGACGGGATCTATACCGTCCGCTTGATCCTCCGAGATGGCGACAGCGTCTCGCCGCTCGCCCGACCTGAGGCGTCGATTCCGGTCGGTAGCCTGTTGCCCCGTCCCTAGGCTTCCGCTATCCTCTTCTCGCTCAACCGCTGAATCTGCTTCGTTCCGACGTGAAGCTCTGGAGGGAGGAACGCGTTCATGAACCTGAGGAGATCGCTGTCGCTGGTCCTGACAGGCATGGCGGTGCTCGCGGCGGGCTGCGCCACCACCCAGGCGCCCGTCGAGAGGACGCCGCCGCCGCCGCCCGAGCCCGTCGCCGCCCAGCCTCGCGTGGAGAGGGCGGAGATGCGGACCTGGGTGGAGATGGGCTCTCAAGGCGCCATCGCGCGAGCGGTCTTGACGAGCTCCGGAGCCTCCTGTCCGGATCTGATGGTCGACGGCGCTCCGCAGCCGATGACGACGCGTTCGGCGCCGCAGTCCTGCTTCGACGTCCTCGTCTGCGAGGCGCCGATTCCCGCCGGGGCCTCCGACGTCTCGGTCGGCGCCACCAGGCTACCCCTGCCGCCGAAAGATCTCAAGAGGATCGCCGTCATCGGCGACACCGGCTGCCGCCTCAAAGGCAAGAAATGCACGTCGAACGCCGCCTGCGTACCCGATTGCGAGGCTACGACGGTTCAGGCCTGCAACGACCCCGAGGACTGGCCGTTCGCCACGATCGCGGAGCTGGTGGCCAAGACGAAGCCGGACCTCGTGGTGCACGTCGGCGACTACCACTACCGCGAGGCGCAGTGTCCCAAGGGGAAGAAGGACTGCGCCGGCAGCCCGGCCGGCGACAACTGGCCGGCGTGGAAGGCGGACTTCTTCGATCCCGCCGCGCCGCTCCTCGCCGCCGCGCCCTGGGTGATGGTGCGCGGCAACCACGAAGATTGCTCGCGCGCCGGCTGGGGATGGTTCCGTCTCCTCGACCCCGGAGCTCTGCCTTCGACGTGCAACGACGATCCGACTCCCTATCCCGTCGGACTGCCGGGATTGCAGCTCCTGGTGCTCAACACCTCCGCCGCCGACGACGAGCAGCCGGCCTTCTACGCGCCGGCCTACCGGACGCTCAACCAGCTCGCGGCGCAAGGCTCCACGCCCTCCTGGCTCCTCTCCCATCATCCGCTGTGGGGCTTCGCCGAGGACGAGGACGAAGTCGGCAAGGTCACCCAGGTGCTGCAGGAGGCCCTGGGCTCCGGCGGCCTGGACTCCAAGATCAGCCTCGTGGGAGCGGGCCACATCCACCTCTTCGAGGCGATAGGTTTCGGACCGACCCCACCGCGCGTGCCGAGCATCGTCTTCGGCATGAGCGGCACCAAGCTGGACAAGCCCATCACGACCAATCTCGTCGGCGAGACCATCGACGGCGCGGAGATCGTCACCGCCGACGTCCGGGACAAGTTCGGCTACGCCCTCGCCGAGCCCGACGCGGACGGCTGGAAGATCACCGTCTACAGCAAGAAGGGAAACCCCAAGGTGGTCTGCGAAGTCGAGGGCACGGCGCTGAAGTGCGAAGGGAAGGAGTGAGCCGTCAGGCTCCTTCTACCTGGCAGGCCACAATCCTTCCCTTCCCGGTACTTCCACCATAGGCCACCGCCGAGAGCCCGGAGGGCGGCATTCTCCTAGCCCCGGTCGTCAGACCGGGGTCGG
>DATBGJ010000445.1:0-6074 GCA_036558045.1 Thermoanaerobaculia bacterium | reverse complement strand
CGCCGCCGCGCTGGCCGCCGTCGAGGACCTGCAGGCGGCCGGCGCCTTCTCGCCGGGCGAGCGGGTGGTGGTCTTCCAGACGGGCGATCCGGCCAACTATGTCTGACCGTCCCCCTCCGCAGGTAGGGGTCTTTCTCGATCGGGCGGCCAGAGCCGGCGTCGTATCGTCCGCGTCGGTCCTCAAAGGCACGGCAGAGGAGGTCGAGTGGGAGGGGGCAGCCGGCTGGGCTCGCGAGGGAACGGCGGCGGAGATCGCGACCCGCTTCGATCTCGCTTCGCTCACCAAGCCCTTCACCGCAAGCCTCGCCCTGGTGCTGGACAGCGAGGGCACCTTGCCGCTCGCGGCGAGAATCGGCGAGATCTGGCCCGAGGCGCATCGCGCGCTGGCGGGGCGGCCCTTGTCGGACCTCCTGCGCCACCGCTCCGGTCTCGCGGCGTGGACGCCGCTCTATCATCGCTGCCAGTCTGCGGAGGAGGCCTTCGCTCTCATCGTTCGCGGCGGCCGTGACGGCGAGCTGGTCGGCGCGCGGGCGGGCACCTACAGCGATCTCGGCTATATGCTCTGGGGAGCCGCGGCCGAGAGATGGAGCGGGGTCTCGCTCGCCGAGCTGCTGCGCTCGCGCCTCCTGGGTCCGCTCGGCCTGACCTCGGTCGAGCCCTCGCCGGGGGAGCGGCCGGACGTCGCCGCTTCGGGGATGGGCACGGGCAAGGAAGTGGAGCTGGCGGCGAAGCAGGGCTTCGCGATCCCGGACCTCGGGCCGCCGTCCCTGGGACAGCCCCAGGACGGCAACGCCCGCTTTCTCCTCTCGCGCGGAGCCGGAGTCGTCTTCGGACATGCGGGCCTGTTTGCCGCCGCCCGCGACCTGTGGCGGCTCGGTGCGGAATGGCTGGCGCCCGGCCGCGTGTTGAATCCGGGGGGCGTGGCCGCGGCCCTGAGAGGCGGCGGACCGTTCGCCCTGGGCTGGTGGCGGCGAACGCTCCACGGCAGCTCCGGGCGGGCGCTTCCGCCCGCCGCTTTCGGTCACACCGGATTTGCTGGTACCAGTCTCTGGATCGATCCGGAACGCCGTCGAGTGTTCGTCCTGCTCGGTTCCCGTCTCGATCCCATGATGGACATCGATCGTTGGCGCAGGCGCTTCCATGCTCTGGCCGCCGCGCCGGCTCGACAACTCTGAAGAGGGAGGCTTCCGCTGATGGAACTTCGTGATCTGGTCCTGGTCGACGGGGTGAGGACCCCGATGGCCGAGTACAACGGCTCGTTCGCCGACATCTCCGCGATCGATCTGGGGGCGCACGCGGCGCGCGCCCTCTTCGAGCGTACAGGCGTCGATCCCGCCGAGATCGACCATACGATCGTGGGCAACGCCCTGCAGACCTCGCCCGACGCCATCTACGGCGCCCGCCACGTGGCGCTGAAGGCCGAGGTACCGAAGGAGATCCCCGCGCTCACCGTCAACCGCCTCTGCGGCTCGGGCATCCAGTCGGTGATCTCGGGCGCCCATCTCCTCCTCGCCGGCGAGGCCAAGACCTGTCTCGTGGGCGGCATGGAGAACATGTCGCAGGCGCCGCACGTCATCTGGGGCGCCCGCCGCGGCTTCAAGCTGGGGCAGGGCCAGCTCCAGGATCTCCTGATGGTGGCGTTGCTCGACAGCTATTGCGGCTGCTACATGGCGCAGACGAGCAACAACCTGTCCCGCGACTACGGCATCAGCCGCGAGGAGCAGGACCAGTTCGCCATCCGCTCGCAGCAACGCGCGGGCGAGGCGTGGAAATCCTGCCGGATGAGCGAGGAGGTGGTGCCCGTGGAGGTGGGGAAGGGCAAGAAGGCCAAGCTCGTCGACAAGGACGACCACATGCGTCCCGAGACCACGATGGAGGACCTGGCCGGCCTGCCCACGGCGTTCGACAAGGACGGTTTCGTCACCGCCGGCAACGCCTCCGGCATCGTGGACGGCGCGGCGATGATGATCCTCACCACGGCGCAGCGCGCGCAGCAGCGCGGCTGGAAGCCTCTCGGCCGCATCCTTTCCTGGTCCACGGTGGGAGTCGATCCGTCGCGCATGGGCATCGGCCCGGCGCCGGCCATCCGCAAGGCCCTCGAGCGGGCGGGGCTCAAGCTCGCCGATCTCGACCTGCTCGAGATCAACGAGGCCTTCGCGGGCCAGATCCTGGCGGTGATCAAGGAGCTGGACCTCGACGTCGACAAGCTGAACGTCAACGGCGGCGCCATCGCTCTCGGCCATCCGCTGGGGGCCAGCGGCACGCGCCTGCTCATCACCCTGCTCAAGGAGCTGCGGCGGCGCGGCGGCGGCCGGGGCGTGGCTTCGGCCTGCATCGGCGGCGGACAGGGCATCGCCATGGTGGTCGAGGCCGCCGCGTGATCGATCTGACCGGGCGCCGGGTGGTCGTCACCGGCGGCAGCCGCGGCATCGGCGCCGCGTGCTGCCGCCTGTTCGCGAAGGCCGGCGCCGCGGTTCTCCTCCAATACCTCGCCAGCGACGACAAGGCCGGCGCGGTCCTCAAGGAGCTGCGCGGGCTCTCCGACGCTCCGCATGGGATGTTCCGCTGCGACGTGACGGATGGGGACCAGGTCGGCAAGCTCTTCGACTTCGTCGAGGAGCGGTGGGGCGGGCTCGACGGTCTGGTCAACAACGCCGGCGTCTGGGTTCACGATCCGCTGGCGCAACTGCAGCCGGAGCGGCTGCAGGCCACGCTCGCCGTCAACGTCGTGGGCCCCTTCCTCTGCGCCCGCTACGCCGTGCCTCTCCTGATGGAGTCCAAAAACGCCTGCATCGTCAACGTCAGCTCGACCGCCGGCCAGCGCGGCGAGCCCTTCTACAGCGCCTACGCGGCGAGCAAGGGAGCGCTGATCTCGGCCACCAAGTCATGGTCCTGCGAGCTGGCGCCGGCCATCCGCGTCAACGCCGTGGCGCCGGGCTGGGTGGACACCGACATGACCGCCGAAGCCCTCGCCGGAGACCGCCGCAAGGAGATCCGCGCCTCCATTCCCCTCCAGCGCGTCGCCACTCCCGAGGACATCGCGGGACCCGTGCTCTTCCTCGCCTCACCCTTGGCTCGGCACATCACGGGGGAGATCTTGAACGTGAATGGTGGGAGCGTGCTGATCGGGTGACGGGCTACGCCTTCCGGCCTTCCTTCTCCCAGAGATATCCAAGGCACTTGTAGACCAGCTTCGCCGCCAGGAAATCGCTCGCAGGGTGGCCGCCGACGGGGGCCAGCTCGATCAGGTCCATCGCCACGACCGTCTTCGTCTGGAACAGGTGGCGGAGGAGCCGCAGGGTCGGATACCAATGCCCGCCGCCCGGCTCCGGCGTGCCGGTCGCCGGGACCAGCGCCGGATCGAAGTAGTCGATGTCGAAGGTGAGGTAGACCTTCTCCGGCAGCCGCGCCAGCATCTCAGGGAACAGCCCCTCGGCACGATCGAGCTGATGCCCCCATAGGACCGGCAAGTTGCGCTCGCGGATCAACGAGGCCTCAGGGGCGGACAAGGAGCGGATACCGACCGCCAGCGATGGGATTCCATCGTCGACGATCCGCTTCATGACGCTCGCGTGGCTGTAGGGCGTGCCCTCGAACTCCTCGCGCAGGTCGCTGTGGGCGTCGAATTGCACGACGCCGATCTCGCCGTAGACCTCCCGCGCCGCGCGGACCGGCGCCTGGGTCAGGCTGTGCTCGCCGCCGAGCGTCACCAGGAACTTGCCGCGCCCCAGGTGGCTCCGAGCCTCGCCCTGCAGCTCGGCGAAGCCCTCGCCCATGTCGAACGCCTCGGGCAGGAAGGACGGCAGCGTCGCGATCCCCTGGAGGTAGGGCTCGCCGTCGAGCTCCTCGTCGTAGAGTTCCATGGCCTGGGAGGCGCGCAGGATCGCCGCCGGCCCCGCCATCGTCCCCTTGCCGTAGGAGGTCGTACGCTCGAAGGGCACGGGGAGGACGGCCACGCGGCTCGTCTCGTAATCGCTCGCCTTGGCCTCCAGCAGACCGAAGTTGTTGGGCAGGTAGGGCATAGGGGCAGGGTTGTAGCAGGATGCCGCGCGCGGAGTCAACGCGCAGGAGAGGGAGATGACAGTGGAGCTTTCTCAACCGGTTCGGGAACGGGTACGGTCGGCCGAGCGAGTCGTCGTGTTCTCCGGGGCCGGAGTCTCGCGCGAGAGCGGGCTCGATACCTTCCGCGGCGCCGGGGGCTTGTGGGAACGCATGCGGCCGGAGGAGCTGGCCACGCCGGAGGCGTTCCGGGCCGATCCGGAGAAGGTCTGGCAGTGGTACGCCTGGCGGTATCGCAAGGTCTGCGAGGCCTCGCCGAACCCCGCCCATAAATCCGTTGCAAGATTGGAGGCGGTTTTTCCGATTATTAAGGTCGTGACCCAGAATGTCGACGGCCTCCACGAGCGCGCCGGCAGCCGGGACCTCCTGGAGCTGCACGGGACGATCACGCGCGCCTTCTGTGACCGCTGCGGGCGGCGGCGCGACATGGGCGAGGCCATCGCCGAGTCGGCCGCGGCGCCGCCGGTCTGCTCCTGTGGCGGCAGGTTCCGTCCCGCCGTGGTCTGGTTCGGCGAAGCCCTGCCCGAGGACGTGTTCCAGCAGGCTTACGAGGCCACGGAATCCTGCGATCTCTTCCTCTCGGTGGGAACGTCCGGCACCGTCTATCCGGCGGCCGGCCTGATCGAGCTGGCGCACCGCGCCGGGGCCTGTCTGATCGAGATCAACCCGGAACCCACGCCCTTTTCCCAATGGATGGACCTGCGCCTCACCGCGCCCGCCGGGGAGGCATTGCCGGCGCTGGTGGAGGCGATGGAGAGCTGCCGATGCCCGACTGCCTGATTCGCGAGCTGCCGGAAGGTGAACGTCCCCGCGAGCGGCTGCTGGAGAATGGCGGCCGCTCCCTCTCCGACTCGGAGCTGCTGGCGGTGCTGCTGCGCACGGGCCGCAGGGGCGTCTCCGCCCTGCAGATGGCCCTCGATCTGCTGCGGGAGAACGGCGGCATCGCCGGGTTGCTCACCGCGACGCCCCACTCGCTGCGGCGCTTGGGGCTCGGGCCCGCCAAGGCCGCGGCGCTGCTCGCCGCCGTGGAGGTCGGCCGCCGGCTGGCGCGCGAGCAGTTCCTCGACCGCGAGCCCCTCTCGCGTCCCGTGGACGTGGCGCGCTACCTTGCCTTGCGCTATCACACCTGCGACCAGGAGGTGCTGGGAGCGCTCTTCCTCGACGCGCGCAACCATCTGCTGGGCGAGCGGGAGATCTTCCGCGGCACGATGAGCCGCATCTCCGTCGAGCCGCGGGAGATCCTGCGCGAGTGCCTGCAGCGGGGAGCCGCCGCGGTCTATCTGTTCCACACCCACCCGAGCGGCGATCCCTCGCCGAGCGCCGAGGACCTCCTCTTCACCCGCCGCATGGCCGAGGCGGCGGAGATCGTGGGTCTGCGGCTGACGGACCACGTCGTCCTTGGCAGCCAGGGGCGGTGGGCGTCCCTCAAAGAGCGAATGAAAGATGCATGGTAGCCTAAGCTGGATGAGAAGGCGTGAGGCTCCCGTCGCGACGGTGATCGACACCGCCCTGGCCCGATTTGCCGAAGAGCTTCGGCGCCGTTTCGGGAAGGCCGTCATCGACGTGCGGCTCTTCGGGTCGTTCGCGCGGTCCGAAGCCCATGAGGAGTCCGACGTGGACGTGGCCGTCGTGCTGGAAGGCGCCGACTGGAATACCCGCCGGGAGGTGATCGACCTCGCTACGGACGTGGGTTTCCCTTTCGACCTCCTGATCTCTCCCACCATTTTCGACCGCGAGACCTATGAGCGCTGGCGCAAGCAGGAGCGCCCGCTGGTGATGGATATCGAGCGCGACGGGGTACCGCTGTGACCGCTGAGGGCGGGCACGACTCAGCGGCAGAGGAGCTGCGGCTTGCCGACGAGGAGCTTCGGGCAGCCGAGCACCTTCTCCGAGCGGGGTTGGCTCGTATCGCTCTTGCGCGTGCCTACTTCGCTGTTTTTCATGCTGTGCGCGCCCGCCTCTACGCCGAAGGGCTGGAGCCCCGTACCCACGGCGGCGTACAGCACCTATGGAAC
>DATBGJ010000444.1:0-2011 GCA_036558045.1 Thermoanaerobaculia bacterium | reverse complement strand
CGGGCGCTTCCACCGCATCGTCACCTTCCTCTCGGTGTTCGACATCCACGTCCAGCGCGTGCCGGCGGCCGGCGAGGTCATCGTCTCCCGCTACAGCCGCGGCCGCAAGGTGGCCGCCTTCCGCGAGGACGCCGGCGAGGTCAACGAGAAGCACCTGTCGGTCATCCGCCGGCCCAACGGCGATCTCGTCGGCGTGCGGCAGATCGCCGGCCTGCTGGCGCGGCGGGTGGTCTGCTATCTGAAGGAAGAGGACCGCGTCCACCGCGGCCAGTCGATGGGGCTGATCAAGTTCGGCTCGCGGGTGGATCTGCTGGTGCCGGAGAGCTATCGCCTGCTGGTCAGGAAGGGGGACCGCCTGAAGAACGGCGCCACGCCGGTGGCCAGGCCCGAGGGAGAGGGCTCTTGATCAGCGAGCGCGGCTCGGTGCGCACCCGCATGCGGGGCGGCCTCCGGCACGGCGCCTACCTGCTGCCGAGCCTGTTCACCATCGGCAACATGCTGCTCGGCTTCTACGCCATCGTCTGCGGCCTCAACGGTCAGTTCCTCAGGGCGGCGCTGCTGGTCTTCCTCGCCGCGATCCTCGATCTCCTCGACGGCAAGATCGCCAGGATGACGGGCACGGAGAGCGAGTTCGGCAAGGAGTACGACTCGCTCGCCGACGTCATCACCTTCGGCGCCACGCCGGCGCTGCTCGCCTATCTCTGGGGGCTGCGCGAGCTCAACGCCGACGCCTGGCTGCTCTGCGTCTTCTACATGGTCTGCGCGGCGACGAGGCTCGCCCGCTTCAACGTGCAGGCCCGGGTGGTGGACAGCCGCTGGTTCGTCGGCCTGCCGATGCCCGCCGCCGCCGGCGCGATCTGTTCCATCCTCGTCTTCGCTCCCGAGTACACGGGCGACCTGCAGGTGGTGATGCAGGTGGTGATGGGCATGGCGCTGCTGCTGATCGGCGTGCTCATGGTGTCGACCTTCCGCTACAAGAGCCTGAAGAAGATCGACCTGCGCCGCCGCTGGAGCTACCGCGCGTTCGTGCCCATCGCGGCGATCGTGCTGGGGTTCTGGTACATCCCGCGCATCGCCCTGCTGGCCGTCGCCACCCTCTACACCCTCTCGGCTCCCGCCATGGCCGCCTTCTCGCGCCTGCGGCCGTCGCGCGCCGCCCGCCCGGAGGAGGCCCCGCCGCCGCCGCCTGTGGAGACGCCGTGAGCGCGGTCGCCATCCTCCATCCCTCGGGGCTCCTCGGCAAGGAGCTGCGCGAGACGCTGGAGGCGCGCCATCCCGAGTGGGACCTCCGCCTGCTGAGCAGCCGCGAGGACGAGATCGGCACCTTGACCGAGATCGCCGGCGCCGCCGCCCTGGTGGGACGCTTCGAGCCGGAGAGCCTCGCGGGCGTCTCCCTCGCCTTCTTCTGCGCCGAGATGGCGGACAACCGGCCGCTGCTCGCCGGGCTGCCGGCGGAGACCACGGCCATCGTGCTCTCCTACGACGCCGCGGTGGAGGACGGGCAGCCGGTCGTCGCCGGGGTCAACACCGCGGACGCCCATGGCCGGCGCGTGCTGCTCTCGCCGCATCCGGGCGTGGTGCTGCTCGCCCACCTCCTCCATCCGCTGCGCCCGCTCGCTCTCGCGGAGGCGGTCGCCACCCTCATCCAGCCGGCCTCGATGCGCGACGACGCCGGCCTGGAGGAGCTCTTCGAGCAGACGCGGCGGATCGTCGCCATGACCGGCCGCGGCGCCGCGCCGGTCTTCGGCGCCCAGCTCTCGTTCAACGTGCTGCCGGCGCCGCCGCCCTGGTGGGACGCTTCGAGCCGGAGAGCCTGGAGGGCGTTGCCGTCGCCTTCTTCTGCGGCGAGATGGCGGACAACCGGCCGCTGCTCGCCGCGCTGCCGGCGGAGACCACCGCCATCGTGCTCTCCTACGACGCCACGGTGGAGGACGGGCTGCCGATCGTCGCCGGGGTCAACACCGCCGACGCCCACGGCCGCCGCGTGCTGCTCTCGCCGCACCCCGGCGTC
>DATBGJ010000443.1:0-4045 GCA_036558045.1 Thermoanaerobaculia bacterium | reverse complement strand
CGCCCAGGATCAGGGCCAGGCCGAAGCTGAAGCAGAGGGCGACGATGAGCGCCATGGAGCTCCGCAGGTCCGGGCCGCCGCGCTGCGCGAGGCCGGGAATCCAGGGCGCCGCGAGAGGCACCAGGCCGAGAAGAAGGGAGGCGGCGACGAGCAGCCGGCGCTCGATGACCTCGCGTTCGAAGACGGCGAGAAAACCTCTCATGATCGCTCCTCTCCTTCGCCCTCTGTTTCCCCGGTCAAGGCGATGAAGATCTCCTCCAGGGTGAGCGGCGAGACCTCGGGCCCCTCCGTGCCCCGGAGATCGTTGAAGCGCTCCTCGTCGTATCTGGAGACGACGGCCTCGACCGCCCAGCCGCGGGACGCCACGGCCACGGGGGCCAGACCCTCGAGGCGCGCAGCGTCCGCCTGCTGGGCGCGCGGAAAGCTGATGCGGCGGAAACGGCGCTTGAGCGCCTCCATCTCCTCGTCGAGCACCAGCTTGCCCTGCCGCAGCACGGCGACGCGGTCGGCGATGCGCTCGACGCCGGCGAGGTCGTGGGTGGTCATGAACACCGTCGTGCCGCGGTCGGCCAGCTCGCCGATCAGCTCCTCGAACACGGCCTTGCGCGCCACCGCGTCCAGCCCCAGCGTCGGATCGTCCAGCACCAGCAGCCGCGGCCCGAAAGCGAGCGCCAGGGCGAGGGAGACGTGACCTTTCTGGCCCTTGGAGAGCTTGCCGAAGGGGGTATCCCGCGGCACGCCGAAGCGCTTCAGCCGCGCCTCCACGCCGGCCGAGTCCCAGCGCGGATAGAGGCGCGAGCAGAAGCGGGAGATCTGCCGCGGGCTCATCGCCGGCGGCATGTCCGGCTCCTCGGGCACCACGCCGACCTCGGCGAGGATGACCGCGCGCTCCTTCCAGGCGTCCTTCTCGAACAGCGAGACGCGGCCGGCGGAGGGCTTCTGCTCGCCCAGCAGGCAGCGGACGAGCGAGGACTTGCCCGCCCCGTTGCGGCCGAGCAGGGCGTAGACGGAGCCCTCGGGCACGGTGAGCGAGACGTCGTCGACGGCGGGACGGCTGCCGTAACGCACCGTCAGCCCCTCCAGGACGATGGGATTCATGCGTCTTCTCCTTGCGAGCCGCCGTTCGTCAGGCTGCGCCAGGCGGCCTCGAACGTGGCGAGGGCCTCCTCGCGGTCCGCCCCCAGCGTCGCCGCGAGACTCGCGTAGCGCATCGCCTCCTCGCGCAGCCGGCCGTTGCGGCGGGTATCCGAGGACGGCGGCGGCGTCTCCGCGACGAACGTCCCTTCCCCTCTACGGACGGTGAGCACTCCGGCGTCCATGAGGCGCTGATAGGCCTTGGAGACCGTGGCCGGATTGACCTGCAGCTCGCGGGCGAGGTCGCGCACCGAAGGCACCAGCGCGCCGGCCGGCAGCGCGCCGCGGGCCACCAGGTGCTGCACGCTCTCCTCGATCTGCCGCCAGATCGGCCGGGCGTCGCGGGGGTCGATGCGGAGGGTGGGGGGCATTGGCGTGACTCAGTGTATGAGAACAATGATACACCTGTCAAGCCCCTTATCGCCCGTGCCCGTCCGTGTCCGTCCAAGAGATGCCCCACGAGGCGTCTCTACATTGGGGAGGAACGGTTAGGGAAGGAGAGGAAGCCCTACTCCAGCATCTGCGGCACCCGCTCCTCCTCCGCCGGAATCAGCTCGCGGTGCGCCATGAGGATGCGGGCGCAGGTGTTCCAGCGCAGGATGGCGTCGTCGTTGCCGGGGGGGCGGATGGCGGCGGCTTCCTCGTAGTGCTCCATCGCCTCCTTGAACCAGTCGTAGGCGATGTGGCCGGCGCGCGCGCCGCCGCGCTTGAGCTGCGTCTTCGCGCGGCGCTCGCAGAGGATGCCGGCATGGTAGGTGCGGCTGTACTCGTCGCGGATGCGCGAGAGCACCTCCCGCGCCTGTTCGAGACAGGGGTTCGGGCGCTCCTCGAACTGATCCGTCAGGGCGAGCAGCAGGATGACCATCGCCTCCTGATTGTCCGGCTCGACCTTCAGGACGTCGCGGCAGATGCTCTCCGCCTCCAGGGGCTCGTTGAGCAGGCGGTAGCGGTGCGCCTTCTCCAGCGCGGCGGGGACGGCTTCTCGGGACAGCGGCTTGAGCTCGAACATCGCCGGCCTCCTTCATCCGCGAAAGGCGCGGAAGAGCCTCTTCACCGGATCATAGAACTCGTCGACCACCCGCTCCTTCAAGGGGATGATGGCGTTGTCGGTGATGGTGATCGATTCCGGGCAGACCTTGGTACAGCACTTGGTGATGTTGCAGTAGCCGATGCCCTGCGACCGCTGCAGCTCGGGAAGCCGGTTCTCGACGTCCAGCGGGTGCATCTCCAGGGCGGCGGCGTAGACGAGCAGCCGGGGGCCGATGAACTCCTCGTGCAGGTGGTGCTCGCGCAGGACGTGGCAGACGTCCTGGCAGAGGAAGCACTCGATGCACTTGCGGAACTCCTGCACGCGGTCGACGTCCTCCTGGGCGACGCGCCAGGTGCCGTCCGCCGCGTCGGGCGGGCGCGGCTTGAACTTCCTGATCTTGCGCTTGGCCGCGAAGTTCCAGGAGACGTCCGTCACCAGGTCGCGGACCGGCGGGAAGGTCTTCATCGGCTCGATGGTGACCGGCTCGCCGGCCGGCAGATCGCTCATGCGGGTCATGCACATCAGCCGCGGATTGCCGTTGACCTCGGCCGAGCAGGAGCCGCACTTGCCCGCCTTGCAGTTCCAGCGCACGGCGAGATCGGGCGCCGACTCGGCCTGGATCTGGTGCACGGCGTCGAGCACCACCATGCCTTCGGTGATCTCGGTCGCATAGTCCTCGAGTTTGCCGCCGCCGCGGTCGCCGCGCCAGATCCTGAACGTCGCTCGCGCCATCACTTCATCTCCTCGATGATCGCCTTGAGCTCCGGGCTCAGGGCGGGGAGGGGTTCGCGGGAGATCTGCATCTCTCCCTCCGGGCCTCGGCGGACGACGACGGTGACCTTGCCGAGAGCCTCGTCCTTCTCCGGAAAGTCGTCGCGGAACTGGGCGCCGCGGCTCTCCTGGCGTTCCAGCGCCGCGCGGGCGATCGCCTCGGAGACGGTGAAGAGGCTGGGGAGATCGAGGGCCAGGTGCCAGCCGGGGTTGTACTCGCGGTTGCCGGCGACGTGCACCCGGCCGGCGCGCTCGCGGAGGCGGCCGATCCCATCCAAAGCCTTCTCCATCTCCGCCCCCCGGCGCACGATGCCGACGAGGTCCTGCATCATCGTCTGCAGCTCGTGCTGGAGCTCGTAGGGATTCTCGCCGCCGACGCGGTCGAACGGATCGAACAGGCTCTTCGCCGCCGTCTGCACCGCCGCTTCGTCGACGCGCGCCGCGCCGTGCTCGCGCGCGAAGCCCGCGGCGTATTCGCCGGCGCGCTTGCCGAACACCAGCAGGTCCGAGAGCGAGTTGCCGCCGAGGCGGTTGGCGCCGTGCAGTCCGGCGCCGCACTCGCCGGCGGCGAAGAGGCCGGGCACCGAGGACATCTGGCTCTCGGCGTCCACGCGCACGCCGCCCATCATGTAGTGCGTCGTCGGGCCTATCTCCATCGGCCCCTTGGTGATGTCGATGTCCGCCAGTTGCTTGAACTGGTGGTACATGCTGGGGAGCTTCCTCTTGATGTGCTCCTCGGCGTTGGGGAGGCGCTCGCGGATCCACGAGATGTCGAGGAACACGCCGCCGTGCGGGCTGCCGCGACCCTCGCGGACCTCGCGCACGATGCAGCGCGCCACGTGATCGCGGGTGAGCAACTCCGGCGGCCGGCGCGCGTCCTTGTCGCCCTGGCAGTAGCGCCAGCCCTCCTCCTCGTTGTCGGCGGTCTGCGCCTTGTAGAGCGGCGGGATGTCGTCGAACATGAAGCGTCGGCCTTCCTTGTTGCGCAGCACGCCGCCCTCGCCGCGCACGCCCTCGGTCACCAGGATGCCGCGCACGGAAGGCGGCCACACCATGCCGGTGGGGTGGAACTGCACGAACTCCATGTCGATCAGCTCGGCGCCGGCATCG
>DATBGJ010000442.1:0-1960 GCA_036558045.1 Thermoanaerobaculia bacterium | reverse complement strand
GGAGCGCCGTTTGGGCTTCTACTTCTCGCGGCCGATCCCGGGCTGGGCGGTATGGGCCGGCAAGCTCGCCGCCGCCGCCGGCCTGGCTCTCTGCGTCGGCGCCGTGATCCTGCTCCCGTCGTTCCTGCTGGAGCGGCGGTTTCAGCTCGGCGGCTGGTGGACCGATCCGTTCTCGGGCAACCCGGTCTCCATCCTTCTCTGGATCGCCGTGGTCCTGCTCCTGGTGTGCCTGGGCCACGTCTTCGGCGTATCGCTACGCTCGCGCTCGCCCTGGCTGATCCTCGATCTCGCGGGGCTCGGCGTCATCTCGTGGCTCGCCTGGACCGCCCTGCGCCGGCTGGCCGTCGCGGGAGCCTTCGGAGCGGCGGACCTGGCAACGACGGCGCTGGCGCCGCTGGCCCTGGCGGCGCTCGTCGCCGCCGGCGCCGTGCAGGTGATCAAGGGCCGGACGGACATCCGCCGCGGTCACCGGCTGCTCTCCCTCACCTTGTGGGGGGCGCTGCTGGCGGCGGGGCTCGCGGCCCAAAGCTATGCCTCCTGGGTGCTCGCCGCGGAGCCGCGGGATCTCGAAGAAGTCGGCCTCTCTGAAATGGCTCCCGAGGGCTCCTGGATTGCGATCTTCGGTCCCGCCGGCAAGCGGGCCGACTATCGGCCGGAGTTCCTGTTGGATACCGCCTCGGGGCGATTCGTCCGCGCCAGGTTCTTCAGTCCTCCGCGGTTTACCGCCGACGGCCGCTGGGCGGTCTGGCTGGAGCCGGAGAGCATGCAACGCTACTCCGGCACCTACGAGCTGGTGCGGCTGGACCTTCGCGGCCGCAGCCCCAGGCCCGAACGCACCCGGATGACCTATTCGGGAAGGATTCCCCCCCTCCTCGCCGTGTCGCCGGACGGCCGCCAGGCCGCCATCGCCAACGACCGCCGGCTCACCATCGAGCAGGTTCCTTCGGGCCGCCTGCTCGCCTCCGCGGAGCTGCCGCGGGAGCTCGACCACTCCGAGGACGCGATGCTGTTCGTCGCTCCCGGGCGAGTGCGGATCTTCGACCGCGAGAAGGTTCCGGAGGCCGGCACGGAGACGCTCGAAGTCCTCGATCTCGCGGCCGGGAAGGAAGGGCTGCTCCGTACGGCGCGGATCGAGCCGATCGTCCAACCGCAGTGGGGCCCGCAGGACCTGTGGTTCTTCAGGCCGTCCCAGATCAGCCCCGACGGCGCGCGGCTCCTCGTCCACCGGAGCGACGAGCGCTTTGGCGTCCTCGATGCCGGGAACGGTGCGTTGCTGGCGGAGCTGCCGCCGGCCGGAGAACGGTCCCGAGCCTCCTTCCTGGCCGACGGCCGCATCGCTCTGGTCAGCGGCTCCCGCCCCAAAGAGCTGCGGATCTTCGCGCGCGATCTCGCCCTCGAGCGGACCTTCCGCTTCGCCGGCGCCGCCTTGCGGCTGGGCGGTCAGCCGGCGCCGGACCGCCTCGTCGCGGCGACGTCCCCGAACCGGTCCGGCGAACCCTGGAGACGAAGCGAGGCTCTGCTCCTGGACCTCGCCACCGGCTCCGTCCGCCGGCTGGGCAGCGGCCTGGTGCCGATACCGGACCCCTTGCTCGGGCCGCAGAGCGCCGGCGCGCGCCTGTTCTGGCGGGACGGGCTCTCGCGGCTCGTCCGGGTCGACCTCGCCACCGGGCGGGAGCGTCTCGTCGCCGGCCGCCAGCCGGGCTAGAGCAGCCAGACCGCCGCGCCACCTTCGGCCTCGCATCCGCGGGGCTCCAGTCCGCGTATCTCCAGTAGAACCGGGGTCCCCCGAGGGGAGGACATACCGGAGGGGCCTGAGAGGAAGGACCCAAGGGACTCCAAGGACTGAAAGGACAGCTCGCGGGGAGCCTTCTCGTCCGTGTCAGTCCTTGTTGTCCTTACCGTCCTTGGCGTCGTTGATGTAACGGTTTCGGCTGGCCGAGCGTTTACGTCTAAAGGGGAG
>DATBGJ010000441.1:0-1978 GCA_036558045.1 Thermoanaerobaculia bacterium | reverse complement strand
GCCCACGCCCACGCCGCAGCTCCCGTGGCGCGCCGCTCCGCGCGCCAGCTCGCGCAGCCGCCCCGCCGCCTGATGGAAGGGCGTGATCACGAGCGCGCGCTCGCTGAGGCGCACGCGGTCGAGCGCGTCTCCGACGCCCTTGGCCCGGAGGGCCGCCGCCTCGGCGAGGAGCGCCGTGGGATGGACCACCACATGCCGCGAGAGGAAGGTCCGCACGCCCGCGACGAAGCTGCCGGAGCCGAGCTGCGCGAAAGTGTGATGGCGGCCGTCGGGAGTCACCACGTTGTGGCCTGCCTGGGCGCCGCCGTTGTAACGCACCACCACCGTCGCTCCGCTGCGCCGGACGAGGAAGTCCGTCAGCAGGCCCTTGCCCGCGTCCCCGAATCCCAGGTCGACGAGGAGGAACGCGCGCACCTTGCCGCGGCTCAGCGCCAGAAACGCCAGCCGCTCTTCTTGACGTCCTGGACGCCGGCGAGCGGCCGGAGCGTCTTGATGACGGTGGCCTTGCGGTATTGGGGCATCCCCGACGCCAGCAGCGCGGCCTCGAGCGCTTGCAGGTCCGCGACCAGGCCTTCGCTCAGCAGGAGCGCGCCCGCCGCCACGAAGCAGACGTCGGCCGGGGCTTCCATGCACAGCACGTGATCGCCGAGCAGGTCGCGCCAGGCACGCTCGCAACGCTGGCGGTTGCGGCGGTCGCGGTCCGGGATGATGAAGAAAGGCACGAAGGTCTCCTGCAGCAGGGCGAGGACCTCTTCCACCTTGATGTCGTCGTCGAGGCGGTCGCCGATCACGGCCTCGACGACGTGCCGCGAGAGGATCGGATAAGGTTTCTCGTCGCCGGTCATGAACAGGTAGCCCCGCTTGCGCCGCTTCACCCAGCAGTCCATCTCGGTGTGTTGCGCGAGGAAGTAGAGGGCCAGCTCGTAGGACTCCTGGCCGCCGCCGCCCCCTCCCCCTTCGAGATGGCACCAGGTCAGCCACTGGTCCATGAGCTCGGCGGTGGACTCGAACTGCCCCACCTGCAACGGCGAGCGGTCGCTCGTCGCATCGCCCACGGCCATGAACAGCAATTGCGGATCGGGCACCTTGCAGTCCGTGAGGACCTTCATGAAGTGGGGGAGCTGCTGGCGTGCCATGAGCTCGGGGATGTCCCCCATCGAGCCGGTGACGTCGAGGGCGAAGACGACCCCCAGCGTCTGCGGGTGCTCGGCGCTGTCGCGGCTCTCCCGCACGCGCGCGCCCTTGGGGTTCATCAGCGGGTGGCAGTCCTGCTGTTGGAAGACGTGTTGCGTGGGCAGCGCCTGGCGGCCGCGGAGCAAGGCCTCGTGCGCGTCCTGGCTGTAGTTTCCATATCCCATGGGTCAAGCCTCCTCGGGCATTATCAGAGGGCAGAAGGCGGGCGGGCCGAAGACCTTGCGCGCCAGCTCGCCGAGACTCTCGCGGAGCTCCCAGGCATCGGACAAGGAGGCTTCGCGCAGGGAGCTGACGCGATGGATCTCGTGCGCCAGCGGCGCCGGCACCGCGCCCGGCACCTCGCCGCTCGCGGCGTCGCCGCCGAGCAGGACGGCGACGCAGCGGGCGCTCATCGCGAGGTCCGCCGCCGCCGTCAGCGTGCGGCCGGCGAGCAGCTCCCGCGGATAGAAGCTCGCGAACCGGGAATCGACGTCGCGCAGCGGCAGCCCGGGAAGATTCGCGCAGCGGAACCCTACCAGGCGCACGCCGTGCTCGCCGTTCTGGATCAGCAAGTGCGGCGGCAGCACGGCGCCATGGATGAAGCCCGACGTGTAGTGGAGGAAGGCGAGCAGCTCGAGGATGCGCCGCCAGATCCAGATCGACGGCCGGGGATCGATGCCGCGGGGATAGGCGCGCCGGACGTCCTCGAAGGTGTGGACGAAGCCGTCCTCCCAGCGCAACACCATGACCTTGGCGCCCGGCAGGGAGCCCCCCGTGACGGCGCCGTAGAGGACCGGCTGCGGCA
>DATBGJ010000440.1:0-17466 GCA_036558045.1 Thermoanaerobaculia bacterium | reverse complement strand
ACCGCGGCATCCGCGGCGCGATCGGGCTGATCGACCGCGTGCCGGGGGAGGCGACCCTCCGGATCCCGCCGAGAGGACCCCTGCAGAGAGGAGCAGCGCACATGTCCGTTTCCGTCGAAACGAGGTGGTGCGACAACCAGGACGGCACGGTCACCGACCGGGTGACGGGCCTGGTGTGGCTGAAGAAGGCCGACTGGGGTGGCGGCCATCCGTTCTGGGCCGACGACCGCGAGAAGCCGAGCGCGCACGACCGCGCGTCCTCGCTGCACAGCGGGGCGCCCGGCGCGGACCTGCACGACGAGTCGACCGAGGGCGACTGGCGCCTGCCGACGCTCGCCGAGCTCGCGAGCCTGATCTCCGGCGCGGAGGCGGTGAGCGCCTGGGAGATGCGCGCCTTCACCGGCATCGAGCCGGCGCCGTACTGGTCCAGCACCTCGTATGCGCGGTATCCGTCGCGGGGCTACTTCGTTCACCTGATCGGCGGCAACATCGGCTCGTTCAACAAGAAGACGAATTACTTCGTGTGGCCGGTGCGCTCGACCCGGGCGGGGCTGCTGTCGCTGCCCGACGTGGCGCCCGGCGCGGAGGGGGACGAAGTCCCCCCCTATGTCCTGCGCCACGAGCCCGCAGCGGAAGAGGACCTACCAGGAGACCTGCATGAGCCTTGATCCGATTGGCGAGATCCGCATGGTGAGCTTCGAGGACGTGCCGCACGGCTGGGCCCGCTGCGACGGCTCGCTCCTCGAGATCGCGGCGCACCGCGCGCTGTACGAGGCGATCGGCACCGCCTACGGCGGCGACGGAGAGACGATGTTCGCCCTGCCCGATCTGCGCGGCCGCGTGCCGCTGGGGGAGGATGCGCGGCACCCGCTCGGCGAGCGGGGTGGAGCGGAGCGGATCGCGCTCGACCCTGGCCATCTGCCGGCGCACACCCACGCGGTGTTCGGGACGACCGCGCGCGCGAGGGACCTGCTCCCCAACGGCTGCCTCCTGTCGGTGGTGCCGCGCAAGATCTATGGCGAGGCCACCGAGTTGACCGCGCTCGGCGAGAACTCGGTCCAGCCGGCGGGCGACGGCGAGCCGCACGAGAACCGGCAGCCGTATCTCGCGCTCTCGTTCCTCATCTCGGTGGCACCTCGCGAGGCAGGCGGGCCGGCGGTGCTCGCCGGCGAGGTGACGCCGTTCGCCGGCGAGAACCCGCCGCCCGGGTTCGCGCCGTGCGACGGGCAGGTGCTGCCGGTGGCCGAGCACGAGGCGCTGTCCGCGCTGGTAGGCGCACGGTTCGGCGGCGATGGCGAGCGGCGGTTCGCGCTCCCCGATCTGCGCGGCCGCGCGCCCCTCGGCTGCGGGCAGGCCGACCCGCACCGCGGCTATACCCTGGGCGAGGCGGGCGGCGCCGAAACCGTGGCGCTCGCTCCCGGCGAGCTCGCCAGGCACACCCATCCCTTCCGGGCGACGCGCGCGGCCGGCACCGCGGCCGATCCCTCGGGCAAGGTGCTGGCGCGGAGCACGTCGTGGAACGTCTACCGGCCGAACGTCCCCGACGACCCGATGAACGCCGCCGCGATCGCGCCCTCCTGCGGCATCGCGCCCGAAGCCGGCGCGCCGCCCGGGCCCGTCGCGCAGCCGCACGACAACATGATGCCGTTCCGCTGCGTGAACCTGATGATCGCCCTGGCCGGAACCGGCGCGCCGCCGCTCGGCCGGATCCGGCTCTTCGCCGGCGGCGAGGTGCCGCCGGGGCACGAGGTGTGCGACGGGCGGCTCTTGCCGATCGCGAGCCACGAGGAACTGTTCGCGATCCTTGGCGTCACCTACGGCGGGGATGGGCGTACCAGCTTCGCGCTGCCCGATCTGCGCGGCCGCGTCCCGATCCACCGGGGCCACGGCGCCGGGCTGACCCGCCGCGTCCTCGGCGAGGCCGGCGGCGCGGAGTCGGTCGCGCTCTCCCCCGAACAGGTACCGCGCCACGCGCACGCGCTCACCGGCACGCACTGCCCGGCGGTGATCGGCGACCCCGAGGGGTGCAGCATGGCGCAGGCCGGCTACCAGCGCCGCGCCGATCCCCTGGTCGAGCTAGCGAAGGAGGCGCTGGGAAGCGCCGGCGAGGGACGCGCCCACGCCAACATGCAACCCTACGTATCGCTGCGCTTCGTGATTGCGGTCCGCGACGCCGCCGACAACCCTAATGGCCCGGCTGAAGGCCACAGCCAGCCAGAGCTTCGCTGATAGGCTCTGACTGTGCCAGCCCTTCTATCCTCGCGCCGGCCCTTTTCGAGTACGGCGGATCTTCGCGCCCATCGATGACGCATAGCCATAATCCCCAGAGCATCGACGTCGCCATCGTCGGTGGCGGCGTCGCCGGGTGCTATCTCGGCTACCGGCTGACCACCGCGGGCGTGACGTCGGTCGCGCTCTTCGAGAGCAGCGACCGTGTCGGCGGACGGCTCTGGTCTGTGCCGCTACTCGGAGTGCCCGGCGTGTGCGCTGAGCTGGGCGGGATGCGCTTCCACCCGGAGTTGCATCTAGTCTCCGATCTGGTCCGCCACCTCGGCCTCGACGGGGTCGTGACGGGCTTCTCGTTCGGCGAGCCCGAGAACTTCACCTACGTGCGCGGCGTCCACTTCCGCCAGAAGGAGCTGACCACGGCGGCTCGCGAGCGCTCGCCGGATGCTCTGCCCTACCGGCTTCAGCCCGCCGAGCGGGGTAGGGGCCTGGACGATCTCAACGCTCTGGTGGCCGAAACCGCGCTGCCAGGGTTTTCCGTCCTCCGGCGGAGGCATCACGCAGCTTTCGCCGTCGAGGACTGGCCGGCGGCCGAATGTGCTGCCGAGGAATACGAGGAGCGGAAGAGGTCCGCCACTCTGGCCGGTGAACCGCTCTTCGCCATGTCCCTGCGGGGCCTGCTCGCTGGTGTTCTGAGCTCCGAGGCCATCCACTTCCTGCGGGACGCCGGCGGGTATTTATCCTTTACCTCCCACGGCGGCGCCGCGGGTTGGCTGGACAACCTCTTCTACACGCCTCCCGACGCGCGGATGCAGTGCCTTGCGAGCGGGTTCGAGACCCTCCCCCGCGAGTTGCACACACGCTTTCATAAAGCGGGTGGAGAGACCCGGCTGCGGCACCGGCTGACCCGTCTCGACCGCGCGGAGGAAGGCGGAGTTGAGCTGACCTTCCGGCATGACAACGAAGACGGGCCTACCGTGCTTGTCCGCGCCGGACGGGTGGTGCTGACCCTGCCGCCGCGGGCGCTGGAGCTGCTCGCGCCGGACACTTTCTGTTTGCGCGACGCCGGCGTCCAGGGATACCTGGGGAGCGTCGAACGCGTCGGCGCGGTCAAGCTGTTCCTGGTCTATCCCTCGCCGTGGTGGGAGACGACGGGAGTCCAGAGAGGCCGCAGCACCACCGACCTGCCGCTGCGGCAGCTCTGGTACTTCGGAGGCGGGAGCAAAGGCCCGGCGCTGATTCTGGCCGCCTACGCCGATGGCGCCGCCGCGGAGCACTGGCGGGGACTGCGGGAAGGGGAACCTTTCCCGGCAGCGGCGGCCGTCCCTTCCGCCACGGCCAGCCGCCGGATGGTGGAGGCGGCGCACGCCATGCTGATGGAGGTCCACGGAGTCGAGAGCGCGCCAACGCCGTCCGCGGCGTGCTGGCACGACTGGTCCGCGGACCCCTTCGGCGGCGGTTGGCACGTATGGCGGGAGGGATACGATCCGCGCCTGGTGATCCCCGCCTTGCGGCAGCCGGTCCCCGGCGAGGCTGTCTATCTGGCGGGAGACGCCTGGTCCCACGAGCCGGGCTCCGTCCAGGGAGCGTTGGCCACGGCCGAGTGCGTGTTGCAAGACCACTTCGGTCTCTCCTGGCCGGAGTGGCTGCGGCGAGGTGGCACCCGGCTGGGGCCGCGCCGGGCGGGCTGAAGCCGCCGGCGTCTGGACGGCAAGCCCCGAACTGAACGAGAATTCTCGCAGATCCTCCAGGGCAAGGTTTCCACGCCGGATCCCCGACGCCCTGGCGGACGTGCGAGGAACGACTCATGCCCCTGCCGGTCCCTGAAGGCTATCGGCCGCTCGACGAGCGGACCTTGCCTGCCTACCTCGCCGGCCTACCCGCGATCGCGGAGCGGCTAGGTGGAAGCCCCGCCGATTGGCGGGCCGCCGACGTGGGCGACGGCAACGTCAATCTGGTCTTTTTGGTGCACGGTGCGGCGGGGAGCGTGTGCGTCAAGCAGGCCCTCCCCTATGTACGGCTCGTGGGAGAGAGCTGGCCGCTGACTCTGGAGCGCATCTGGTACGAATACCAGGCGCTGATCGAGTGCGCGCGCTACGTGGGCCGGCGGGTGCCCGAGGTCTATCACTACGATCCGCGCCTGTATCTGCTCGTGGTGGAGTGCCTCTCTCCACACATCATCCTGCGCCGCGGGCTCGTCGACGGCATCCGCTATCCGCGGTTCGCGGAGCAGATGGCGGACTACCTGGCGCGCTCGCTGTTTTTCACCTCCAACCTGGCGCAGCCCGCCGAGGAGAAGCGGCGCCGGGCGGCGCTCTTCGGCGGCAACGTCGAGCTGTGCCGGATCATGGAGGACATGGTCTTCACCGAGCCCTATCGCCTGCACGAGCGCAACCGCTGGAACTCCCCCCAGATGGACGGCCTGGCGGAGGAGATCCGCCGCGACGTACCTCTCAAGCTGGCGGTGTCGCGCTGGAAGCTGCGCTACATGAACAGCGCCGAGGCGCTGATCCATGGCGACCTGCACACCGGTTCGATCATGGTCACGCCGCAGGACACCCGGATCATCGACCAGGAGTTCGCCTTCTACGGTCCCATGGGATTCGACGTCGGCGCGGTGCTGGCGAACCTCCTGATCAGCTACATCAGTCAGAACGGGCATGCCACGGCCGCGCAGCCGCGGGAGGAGCAGCAGCGCTGGCTCCTGGAGACGGTGGAGGAGCTGTGGGAGCGCTTCCGCGACGCCTTCCTCGATCTCTGGCGGGAGCATGGCCTCGGGGATGCCTATCCGCAGCCGCTGTTCGCCGATCCGGCGGCTCAGGCGGCCCTGGCGGAAGAGCGCAAGGCCTACC
This sequence comes from Thermoanaerobaculia bacterium, assembly GCA_036558045.1. Taxonomy (GTDB): domain Bacteria; phylum Acidobacteriota; class Thermoanaerobaculia; order Multivoradales; family UBA5704; genus DATARR01. Next base: position 12,388 of record DATBGJ010000440.1, on the reverse strand, counting down.
TACAGCGGCTGTTCGACGATGCGATGGGCTTCTGCGGCGCCAAGATCCTGCGCCGCATCTTCGGCTTGGCGCACGTGCTCGATCTCGAGACCATCGCGGACCCCGACTGCCGCGCCGCTTGCGAGACCGCCTGCGTCCGGCTCGCCCGGGATCTCCTCGTGCATCCGGAGCGCTACCGCGGGATCGCAGACGTGACCGCCGCGGCTGCGGCATTGCGGCGAGACCAATCCCCTGCGGGCTCAGACCTGCAGCGCGGCACGGCCGGCGCGGCGTAGGACGCTGTCGTCCTGCGGCCAGTGAATGCGGAACGGACGACGCGGCTGGCCGCCAGGAGACCGGCCCCCTGGCCGCCGAGCTCGCGTGAGACGGTGAAGCCCAGGAGACCCGCCGCGTGCAGGAGCTTGAAGTTCTCGAACGGGAAGCTCGCGGCCCGGTCGTGCTCCGCCGCGCGGGTGGCAAAATCGGCAACCAGACCGGCCAGGTCCAGCGTGGGAACGGGCGCCGGCCGGGAGGTGATCACCTCGCTCCCTGGCCGTTATGGCCGTTGCATTTGAGCTCGTAGAACTTCTCGCCGAGAGGCCGGATGACGAGCTTTTCGATCTGATAGAAGCTCGTCAGGTCGCCGAGAGGCACGCGGCGCAGGAACCACCGGCCTTTCAGGTCGCAGCCGATCTTGTTCTGCTGGAAGCGGCCGTTGAGCCACCCGTCGGTTTCGCCCTCGCAGGTACGCTCGATGCGGAAGTACTTCCAGATCATGTCCGAGATGTCGTAGACGCGCTCCTGCGGATTTTCCGCGAGCGGCTCGGTCACTCCGAACCAGCACTCGGGATGGGCGGCATCGGACACGTAGGCGTCGTTGAATCCGAGCCAGGTCCAGATGAACGCCACCAGCCCGGCGTCCCTGCCTGGACAGTCGTCGAGCGCCACTCCCGACGGCACGCGGTCCGGATCGATGTAGAAGCGCCCGAGCCAGGACGGCAGCCAGAGATAGAAGGGATAGGGGCTGTCGTCGGTCAGCAGGTAGCCGCTGGCGTTCGAGAACAGCCGGTTGCCCGCCAGGCACTTGAGGCGGACGCCGTACTCCTCGATGGAGAAGCGCACGCTGATGATCTCGAAGAAGGCTCGGAGATCCCGGTAGTACTCCGAGAAGGTCGCATAGCTGTCCACGACTTGATCGACCACCTGTTTTCTGAAGGCCATCGAAGCTCTCCAACGGTTACGAGCGTGTCTTGCGGTGAGAGGCGAGCTGCCGGAAGCTCCTCCGGTGCTCCTCGAACGCGGCACGGTAGGCGCCGCGGAGGAAACTCTTGCTGCGCGGGATGTCGTCGCCCGCCGAGGGGCGGCCCTGGAAGGCACCGCGAGCGGCGAAGTATTCGGGCACCGGCGGCTCCTCTCCCGCGAGGCCGAAGCCCTTGAGCTCGGTCCTCAAGCGGCTGTTGCAGGCGGCGATCTTGTCCTGGACGACCTGCGGCCAGTGCCGCCAGAGGGGGATCTCCGACTCCAGGGGGCGGAGCGCGAGCGTCAGGCGATAGAGCACGTCGGCATACGGGTAGTACGCCTGGAGCTCGCGGTAGCCGTCCTCTCGGCAGTTGGCGGAGTCCACGATCGACTGCAGGATTGTGCGGTAATAACCGAAGAGGTCTTCCAGGCTGTCGCAGTCCCTGACGAAGAAAGGATCGGTGTTTTCCGCCTTGACCATCGTGGGCACGCCGAACACCGCGGAGGCCAGCGCGACCAGGTGGCGCTGTGCCACGCCGTCTCGGGTGTCGAGCCGGCCCCGGGTCCGCTTCAGGCCGTACCGCAGGAAGGCGAACGTCGCCGACGGCTGCGTGTGCCGGGCGCCTCGCCACGCCGCACGCATCAGTCCGTGGACGTAGGTCTTGCCGGGGCGCGGCCGGCGGATCTCCTCCAGCAGGCCGAGGCCTCGCAATCCGGCCGCCGTGAAGATCAGGACGTTGGGCTCTTTGACGTCCACGGCGCGCGGGGAATTGCCGTCGAGGCGCATGCTGTCGAGATAGCTGCGGGCGAAGAGCTCGGGCATGCCGGGAGGGAAGACCACCTGGCGCGCGTTCAGGTTGAAGATCAGCTCATGGCTCAGGATGTGCCGATCGATCATCCACGGATACGTGTCATAGGCCAGCACGAGGTCTCCCGCCGACCAGACCACGGGCTCGTCCGGTTGCGTCGTGACCGCCTCGGCGCCGCAGCGGAAGGACTGATGGATCGACACCTTGCTGCGGTCCTCCTCGACGAACACGATCCGCTCGCCTTCTTCGAGCATGCCGTCTCGCAGCAGGCAGGAGCGGACCACCTCGAGCACTCGTCCGACTTCCGGCGGACCGTAGACGCTGACCCGGAGCCCCGCCAGCGCATAGCTCAGCAGGGGAAAAACGATCAGCGGCAGGTTGTCCAGCACGGGGTAGAGGAACTTCGTATCGTCGAGCCCGCCGTCGATGGAGCGCAGGAGCGGTGTTCGTTCCAGAGGGGACCTCTGCGGGCAGGGGTCGTGCCGGCGCCGGCGCTGCTCGATTTCCTGCCGGTTGGCGAGCCGCCGTGCCACCACGGCGTTCAGCGCAGCCTCGCTGGATTCGAAGATCTCATGGCTGGCGCCGATCGCCGCGCACATCGCCGGCATCCGCTCCTGCGAGCCGCTGTAAGGCTGCATGATTGCGCGTACTTCACCTCAAACCCTCCGCCGTTGTCAAGCTTGCGATGATTCTCAAACGGTAGGCCCGTGAGCAACTGATAGGCTCTGAATATGCCCGGCCTCCTTGGACTCAGGCGGGCGGCCGGGTTTTGTGTTTCGAGAGCTTGGAGGTTGAGGAAGAGCCTGGGCAGCGAGTTTGTCACCCGGGCGAGAGATTCAGCGGCAGTCGGGGAGGCTACATCCACTTCGTCGCCCAATCAACAGGCGTTAGCGCGATGCGCGTAGAATAGCCGTCGGCAACTCCGGCGCCGCCTCGAGGCCCCTCACCTCCCCGGCCCTCCTCTCCCGCCTCACGCCCACCCTCCCGGGCGAGGAGGGAGACTACAAAATAAGAAATTAGTTTTTGGACGGCGGGTTAACCCGTTCCCCGCTCCCGCAAATTCTCCTCCTGGAACAACCGCACCCTTGCCCGCATGATGCCGGCGCGGCCGAGATAGCCGAGCAGCCGGCGGCGGTCGCGCCGATCGACGATCGGCAGCCGGCCGATGTCGTTCGCCAGCATGCGCGCCACCGCGTCGCGCAGCAGCTCGTCGGGATAGGCGACGATGAGGTCCCGCGTGCCGGCCTCCAGCACGCTCGCCCCGCGCCCGGGCTCGCCTTCCATCGCCCGCATCAGATCGCTGCGCGTGATGATCCCCGCCAGATCGCCTTGCGCGTCGACGACGGGCACGCCCTGGCGGCCGGTCAGCGCCGGATCGCCGGCGGCGATGCGCGCCGAGAGCTCGGCCACCGTCATCGTCGCCGGGATGGTCACCACGCCGCGGTCCATGACCTCACCGACGCGGTGGATCTCGAAGGGATCGACGCTGTACTCGCGCACCAGGTGATGGCCGCGCCGGGCGAGCTTCTCGGTGAGGATCGAGCGGCGCAGCAGCAGCACGGTCACGCCGTGCGCCACCACCGCGCCCACCAGCAAGGCGGGCAGCACGTTCCAGTCGTGCGTCAGCTCGACGGTAAAGAGGATCGCCGTCAGCGGCGAACGCATCGTGCCGCCCATCATCGCCGACATGCTGACCATGGCCCACAGCCCGGTATCGCCGACCGGGATCAGGCCCGCCTCGAGCGCTCCCAGGCCGCCGCCCATGATGAGCAGCGGCGCCAGCACGCCTCCCGAGGTGCCCGATCCCAGGGCCACCGACCAGACCAGGGCCTTGAAGAAGAGCAGCGACGCCGCCGAGCCGCCGATGAGATGGCCGGCGAGCAGATCCTGAATGGTGTCGTAGCCCACCCCCAGCACGCGCGGATCGATCAGGCCGCCGAGGCCCACCGCCAGGCCGCCGAGGATCGGCCACCACATCCAGTGCACCGGCAGCTTGGCGAAGAGGTCCTCGCAGGCGTAGACGAGCCCGGTCAACAGCCCCGACGCCAGGCCTGCCAGCAGTCCGACGATCACGGCGAAGCCGAGCGTCTCGGCCCCCAGGACGGCGTGGCCGGGAACCGGAAAGATGGGACCCGCGCCGAGCAGCGGCACGCGCACCACCGCCGCCACCACCGAGGCCACCGCCACCGGGATGAAGCTGCGCGGCTTCCACTCGAAGAGCAGCAGCTCGACGGCCAGCAGCACCGCCGCCATCGGCGTGGCGAAGATGGCGGCCATGCCCGCCGCGGCGCCGGCGACGAGCAGCGTCTTGCGCTCCGCCGAGGAGAGATGGAAGAGCTGCGCGATCAGCGAGCCCACCGCGCCGCCGGTCATGATGATCGGCCCCTCGGCGCCGAACGGGCCGCCGGTGCCGATGGAGAGCGCCGAGGAGACCGGCTTGAGCACGGCGACCTTGGGCTCGACGCGGCTGCGGCCGATGAGGATCGCCTCCAACGCCTCGGGGATACCGTGGCCGCGGATCTTCTCCGAGCCGTAGCGGGCCATCAGGCCGATCACCAGGCCGCCGACCATCGGCACCAGCACCGCCCAGGCTCCCAGGTGGTTGCCCGCCGGCGACACGAAGTGCGAGGAGAAGCGCTGGTAGTAGGCGAAGTTCGTGATGACCGCGATCAGCCAGACCAGCGCGTAGGCCACCAGCGCCGCCGCCACGCCGATCCCCACCGCCAGGCCGGAGAGCACCACGACCCGGCGGTCGGTGCTGAAATCCGCCAGCTCGTCTCTATGCGGCTGCGGATGAGAGGTTACGTCGGTTACGTCGATGTTCATTCGTCCCATTACAAGGGGATTTGCCGCTGAATCGCGGCACGATCTATCGTATCACGCCCTTTTCCTGCGCTACACTGAAGCCATGGACCGCGATCTGGAAGACGCCGATTACCGGCGCCTTCTGCAATTCCGTACCGGGCTGCGGCGCTTCCTGCATTGGAGCGAGGAGCAGGCGGAGAAGGTGGGGCTGACGCCGGCCCAGCACCAGCTCCTGCTCGCCATACGCGGCCACGACGGCGATCAAGGGCCGACCATCGGCGACGTCGCCGCCTACCTCATGCTGCGGCACCACAGCGCGGTAGGCCTCGTGGACCGCGCGGTCAAGGCGGGGCTGGTCGAGCGCCAGGAGGACGCCGGAGACCGCCGGGTCGTCCGGCTGCGCCTGACTCCGCAGGCAGAGCGCAGGCTGCAGCAACTGTCGGCGGCCCACCTCGAAGAGATCAAGCGCCTGGCGCCGCGCGTGCGGGACCTTGCCCAGGGGCTGGAGACGTAAAAGGCTGATTCGGCAGCAGGAGTCTTTTCGTGCGTACCCTTCCCAACCGGCTCACCCTCGCTTTCGTCCTGCTCGCCGCGCTGCCGGCACGGGCTCAGCAGGAATCGCCGCCAACGGCGGCGGAGCCCGGCCCGGCAGCGGAGGTGCAGACGGCTCAGGCCGCCGCCGATCAATCCGCCAAAGTGCGGCGGATCCGCGTCGTCACCGAGAACATCTTCGATCCGGAGAAGCCCGGCGAGGACAAGCTCCTCTTCCGCTTCGCCGATCGCTTCCACATCGTCACGCGGCCGGAGGTGATCGAGCGCCAGATTCTCCTCAAGCCCGGCGACGACTACTCGGCCGAGGCGGCCGCGGAGTCCGAACGCATCCTGCGCAAGAACCCTTATCTGTACGACGCGAAGATCCGTCCCGTCCCGGTGAGCGACGGCGAAGTGGACGTCGAGGTGGTCACCCGCGACGTCTGGACTCTCCAGGGCGGCATCGGCTTCCGCCGCTCGGGCGGCACCAACACCGTTCACTTCAACGTCGAGGACATCAATTTCCTGGGTCTGGGAAAGACCCTCGAAGCTTGGCATCAAAGCTCGGTGGACCGCACGAGCAACCTGCTCCGTTACTGGGATCCGAACCTCTTCGGCACCCACGGCCGCCTGGAGGCCGCCTACTCCGCCAACAGCGACGGCTCTACCGAGCGGCTGGTGCTGGAACGGCCGTTCTACTCGCTCGACACGCGCTGGGGCCTCGGGGTGTCCGCCAATCTGGACGACAGGGTGGACCCGCTCTACGATCGCGGGCGCATCTTCGACCGTTTCCAGCACCAGGAAGACCTCTTCGAGATCTACGCGGGCCTCTCCCCCGGCCTCGCCAACCGTTCGACGCATCGCTGGCGCGCCGGCTTCACCTACGAGCGCGACCGCTTCTCCGCCGCCCCGGGTTTCGACCCGCCCGCGATCCTGCCGGCGGACCGCGTCCTGGCCTATCCGTGGATCAGTTACGAGCGCGTGCAGGATGGCTACTTCACCGCTCGCGACCTCGATCGCCTCGAGCGCACCGAGGACGTGAACCTCGGACGGGAGTACCACCTGCGCCTCGGCTGGTCCTCGCCGGTCTTCGGTGCCGACGCCGAGCGCCTGATCGTCGAGACCGGCGCCTCCCTCGGCTGGAAACCGCACCCGCGCCAGCTCGTGCTGGCCTCCATCCAGGGCGGCTCGCGGCTGAACCGCAGCGTGGCGGAAAACCTCCTCATGGGAGGCAGCCTCCGCTACTATCTCCGCGACTTCGGCGACAACATCTTCTACGTGAGCTTACAGGCGGACGTCGCCCACGCCCTCGATGCCGAGAACCAGCTCCTGCTGGGCGGCGACACCGGCCTGCGCGGCTATCCCTTGCGTTACCTGCAAGGCGACCACCGCGTGCTGTTCACCGTCGAGCAGCGGTTCTTCAGCGGCCGCGAATTCTTCCACCTCGCCCACCTGGGAGCGGCGGTCTTCTTCGACACCGGCTCGGCCTGGTTCGAGGACGGCGACGGCCAGATCGCCGCCGACCGCAAGCTGCTGCACGACATCGGTCTCGGCCTGCGCATCGGCTCCAGCCGCTCCTCCGCCCGCGGCACGATGATCCACCTCGACCTCGCCTACCCGCTCGACGGCAACCGCGACGTCAAGCATCTCCAGTGGCTGGTGTCGACGCGGGATTCGTTCTGAGCCGGCCCCGGCGCGCCACGTTCGCCGATCACGCTATGCCGGCCCGGGAATCATCCTGAGCTTGCCCAGGCTGCCGTTGAAGGAACGCCGGAAAGGGACGTCCGGCTGGTAATAGAACGTCGCGATCGGACAGCCGCCCGGGGTGCCGCACAACGCCTCCACCGTCCGATCGGATGCCGCGTCGTGCTCCCAGGCCGCTCCCTGGCGAAACAGGCGCGAGAGCTCGGCCCGGAAACGGCTGTAGGCCTCGCCGTGCCAGACCTCGCGCACCGTCTGCCGGTAGACGTTGCCCAGCGCCTTGCCCTGCAGGATGCAGCAGGGCGCCACCTCTCCCGTGGTGCGCACGAGCAGCGAGTGCCAGCCGATCAGGCAGTAGCTCTCGAGATCGCGGCCGGCGGCGCGGACCCGCCGCTGCCGCAGCTTCTCGCGCAGCCAACCGGCCCTTTCGCCCAACGTAGTCCCGCTCGCTAGCAGGAAACGCGCTGCGCCGAGGGTCCCCTCGGCCCGCAATCGCGCGTTCATCGCCGCCACGCGGCCGGAGAGGTCCTGCTCGAAGCTGTTGATGGCGCCGATCGTCCGGTAGAGATCCACCTTCACGATCTCCTCGTAGAGGCCCATCATCTCGTCCGTCTCGGCCTCCGTCATCTTCTGTTCGGGGGTGAGGAAGGCGAGGCCGCCGAAGAGGATCTTGTCGGCGCCGATCTCGCGGGCGAGCCGGTACATCTCCGGGAGGGTGCGGAAGTTCTCTTTCCAGACCAGGAACTGGAGCGTCACGGCCGGCCGGCTCGCCCGCCGGCGGCGGCGCAGGGCGATCAGCTCGCGGGCGTTGTCCACCACCCGCTGGAAGTTGCGGGGCGAGGTCTGCATCATCGCTGCGTAGCTCGCCGCGTCCGCCGTGTTCAGGCTGACGGTGACCTGGTCGCACGTCGCCGCCAGCAGCTCGGCGACCTCGGAGCGGAGCAGGACCGCGTTGGTGGTGAGGTTCTCGATGGGCAGGCCGCTCTTCTCGATGGCGGCGAGGAAATCGCGGATGCGGCGGTGGAAGAGCGGCTCGCCGCCTCCGGAGAGACGGAGCGAGCGCGTGCCCGCCTCCCTGAGCTCGCCGAGCATCTCCTCGAAGCGGGCCATGGGGAGCTCGTCCGTGCCGCGCAGCGCCGCGGTCGAGCAGAAGAAGCAATCGATATTGCAGCGGTCCGCCGGGTGGATCTCCACGTGGTAGGGACCGCCATAGGCGGCTCCATCCTCGATGCCACGCAGGATGGCGGCCTTGTCCGCCCGGCGCAGATATTTCCAGCCGTACTCGCTCACGGGTGGCAGTGTACTCCACAGAGCCATTTCTTCTCAGAGTACACTCCCGTCGTGCTCGCGCGAAATCGTCTCGGCGTCCGGCGCGCCGCGGCCGAGGCGGCGATTCCGCTCGCCTTGGCCGGTGCGGCGTGGCTGCTCTACGGCTCTGTCCTCCGCCTCTGGTGGACGCACGACGACTTCCACCATCTGCACTACCTTCTGACTCACCGGCCTTTCTGGTACTTCTACGACGCCGCGGGCTTCCGCGAATTCCCCTCCAGGCTCCTCACTCCCCTGCTCTTCTTCTCGCTGGACTTGGACCGGCGCCTGTCCGGAATCGATCCCTATCCCTTTTATCTCCACCATCTCCTCGTCTTCTCCCTCTGCCCGATCGCGCTTTACGGCGTCCTGCGGCTCTGGATGCCGCGCCTCTGGGCGGCGGCCGGGGCGTGGATCTTCCTCGTCGGACCGGTCACCGCGTCGCTGGCGCCGCTCCTCTTCGTCCGCCACTACATCGAAGCCATCCTCCTCGGCTGCCTCGCCGCGGCGGCCTGGGGCGTGGCGCTGCGGCGCGCGCCCGGCGCGGCGGCCTGGCGATGGTCCGCTCTCTCGGCCGCGCTCTATTTCGCCGCCTGCATGGCGAAGGAGATCGCGGTGCCGTTCGCCGTGCTGCTTCCCTTTCTACCGGTTCCTCGCGGCGGCCGGCCCATGCGCCTCGCCGAGCGCGCTCGGCTGGCGCTGCCGCACGCCGTGGCTCTCATCCTTTACTGGGGAATTCGCGTCGCGGTTCTGGGCAATCCCCTCCGCGGGTACGGCTTCGTCGTGACGCCGTCCGGTCTATCACGCCTGGGCCTGGAGCTGCCGGGCAAGATCGCGGCGGAGATCGCCGGCGGGCGTCTCTCGGCGGCAGCGATGCTCTTCGTTGCCGCTCTCGCCATCGGCCTTCTGTCGCTCCTTCTACCGCCGGGCCGCGGCGCCGCGTTGGCCGGCCTCGCGCTGCTCCTGGCCGCCTTGCCGGCGCTGCCGGTCTCGACCTTCATGGAGCCGCGCTACGCGGTGGCCGCCTGGATCGTCGCGGCCGTGGCGTTCGCCGCCGGCTGCTCGAGATTGGCCGCCGGCGAACGCCCCGGACGACGCAACATCGCGATCGGACTGGCCATCGCCGCCTGCATCTCCGGCCTGTGGCTGAACCGGCAGGACTGGCACCGCCGCTTCGCACGCGCCGAGCGGATGAGCGCCGAGAACCGCTTCATCCTCGCGATGAAGGACGGCGATGTCCTGCGGCAACCTCTCACGCTGGCCGCTTCACTCGATGAGCTGGCGTGGATGAAACAGGCGGTCTATCGCCGTCCGCCCGGCGGGAGCTGGTTCCAGGACGACCTGTACCTCTGCCTCCATCGCGGATCGCTCGGGCGCGTCTGGGGCTACGACGCGGACGCTCGCCGCATCGTCAATCTCACCCGGAGAGTCCCGGCCTTGCGGGCGCGGCACTGCTCCGCCATCCGGGCCGAAGCTCCATTGAGCGCGAGCTTTCGCTTCAACCGCGAAGGGCTCTTCTGGGAGCTCGGTCCCTATCGCGAAGGAACGTACCGCTTCGTCCTCCGCGACGGCGCCGAAGCCTTCGAGATGCCGCGCAGCGCCGGCTTCAGGCTGCGGGCTGAAAGCCTGCCGTTGCGGGTCGAGTACGAGTCGCCCGACGGCTGGACCACCTACTCGCCGGAGCTGCGGCTGCGCAGAGGAGCGAGCGTCCGCTGGTCGCGGCCTTGAAGATTTCCGGAGAACCCGGTCGATGCGCCGAGTGACCTTTGAAGCGCGGCGGATGACATCAGCTCGCTTGCACCAGACCTCCGGGGCACGCCGCGCGACCTCAAGGTCACGGGCCGTGACCTCCTTGTTTCCTCGCGTGACCTGAGACTTGCGGCGGAAGACCTTGGAACTGCGGCAGAGGGGACCAGGTGTTTCTCGGCAGACCCGCCGAGCACGCCGCCGGAGCCGAGGGTCGCGGGCCGGGACCTCTTCAGCACGCCACGTGACCCGCGGGTCGCGGTGGTGCTCCGAGGGTCCTGCCTCAGGACCCTCGGGTTTTCTCACGTGACCCGCTCAGCACGTCAGAAAACCCACGAGGCACGGGCCGTGACCTCCTTAGCACGCCACGCGACCCGCAGGTCGCGCGGCAGGTGAATCTCGCTTTACGGTCGCGATCATAGCTTTCGCCCTCTCTATCGTTCTCGGCCTCGCAGCAGCGTCCTGGTACAAAGCCCAATCGACTCCTTAGCGATGGCCTGACTGACCTGGGCGCTCCACCTCACGGACCGTGACTCGAGAACTGGTAGCTGTGACTTCGTCTCACGCGGGCGTGACCGCGGAAACGGGCCTATCCCGATCGAACCGAAACCCTCTTCGCTTCTCCGGATCTGCCTATTACAATTTGACAGATATTTCTCTGCTTGTTAGACTTGTCTAATCTAACATGACCCCGGGATCCGGGATCGGGGAGGTGAGCCCATGCTGTCCCGGCGGATGTTCTCGTGCGCAGCTCTCGGGCTGCTTGCTGCGCTCCCGGCTCACTCGGCGACCTGGCAGTCCCTCGGCTTTCCCGGCCGGGGTGTGCCGAACTTCCTGTTCGTGGACAATGGCATCTCGCTGGTGGTCGACGAGGGTTTTCTGACCACTCCCCAGTGCTGCCCCTCGGTCGTCCACGTGCACCGGGGCGATCACGACGGCTCCTCGGCTTCGACGCTGGAGACGCTGGGCCCGACGGCCCGCCTGTTCGGGGCCGCGCAGTTCTCCGGTGGCGTTGCGGCCCTGGTGAACGACAACGGGACGTTCGTGATCAAGCACTATTCGTTCAGCGGCGTCATCACGACCATCACTCCCGGTGTACCGGCCGGCACGGCGGGACCGCTTGCCTCCGACGGGCAGACCCTCTACGCGGTCTGGGACAACAACCTCCTGTCGCTCAGCAGCCTGAGCGGGAGCTGGGCTTCGGGCCCCGCCCTCCCCGTCTCCCTGCCGGCCGGACGGCGCCAGCACGGGGTCGTCCGCGGCGCACAGGTGTACTGGCAGATGACCACCTCCCTGCTCCGCTTCACACCCCCGTCGACCTTCGATACGATCCCATTTCCCGCCGGCTATCAGATCCGCGACCTGTCCGCCTGGACCGAGGCCGGGGGCGTGATCTACGTGGTTGTCACCAGCCCTGCGAACACTGCGGCGATGCTCGAATTCTCGCCCATCGATACGGTGATGGCCTACGACTCGACATTCGCGTTCCAGGACTACAGCGGCGCCTGGGTGCTCGGCAGCGACGTGCTGGTCGGCGCGTTCGACCGGTCGGGCGATCACTTCGGCGTGCTGTTGGCTTTCGACACGGGGGCCAAGACATGGAGTGAATTCTCTCCCCAGGGACCCTGGTTTCAGGTCTTCGGCCAAATCACCAACGTCGCGGTCGATGGGGGCGTCCCCTACGTGGCCTGGGAGAGGCTGAGCTTCGAAACCGTTTCCCGCTTGCAGCAGGAGCCACCGCCTCCGCCGCCGCCGTTCGCACTCGACGCCCCGATCCTCAGCCCGGGAGGACTGCTCGCGCTGGCCGCCCTGCTCGCCGGCCTGGCCCTTCGACGGATCGGAAGAGGTCGGCTATCGGGCTGATTCGCGGGAGCGCGGGAACGGGCCTCACCCGGGGAGGGGGTAGCTTCGGCTCGACCAGGACGCCCACCCCTACAGATCTCGACCTGTAGCGCACAACTCTAGCTCGAGCCGACCCGCTACGGCGGTCGGCTCAGCTCGAACATTCGGCAGACGCGGAGAGCTCATGGAGAGGTTCACGATTGATGGCCGGAGGGTGCTGTCGTTCGACGACTTCGTCGAGGCGGCCAACGCGGGCTTCGTCGAGCAGGTCGGCGGGAGATGGAACGGGAATCTCGACGCCTTCAACGACTATCTTTCGTGGCCCGAGGAGGACGAATACGAACTTGAGCTTCTCGACGCCGCGAACTGCGCCCGAAACCTCGGCCATGGCGCTCAGGCGGCATGGCTACGGGACCACCTCGATACGT
>DATBGJ010000439.1:0-3416 GCA_036558045.1 Thermoanaerobaculia bacterium | reverse complement strand
AAGGCTTTCGTCGAGGTCAACTGCGCGGCGATCCCCGAAGAGCTGATCGAGAGCGAGCTCTTCGGCCACGTCAAGGGCGCCTTCACCGGCGCCGCCAACGGCCGCTCCGGCCGCTTCGAGCAGGCGGACGGCGGCACGCTGTTCCTCGACGAGATCGCCGACATGTCGCTCAGGACGCAAGCCAAGGTGTTGCGCGCCCTGCAGGAGCAGCGCTTCGAACGGGTCGGCGGCGGCGCGCCGGTCCAGGTGGACGTGCGGGTGCTCGCCGCCACCAACAAGGATCTCGAGAAGGAGATCCGCGACGGCCGCTTCCGCGAGGATCTCTATTTCCGGCTGGCGGTCATCCCGCTGCGCGTGCCGCCGCTGCGCGAGCGCCGGGAGGACCTGTCTCTCCTCGTCGAGCACTTCGTCGCCCTTTTCGCCCGCGAGCTGGGACGCCGGCCGAAAGCGCTGGACGGAACGGCGCTGGAGCGCCTCCGCGCCTATCCCTGGCCGGGTAACGTGCGCGAGCTGCGCAATCTCGTCGAGCGGCTGATGATCATGACTCCCGGCGAGACGATCCGGGAGAGCGACCTGCCGGCGGCGGTGCGCGGAGATGGCAGCGCGGCCGCTCCCTCGCGCGCGGTCTGGGAGGCGGACCATGGCTCGCTGCGCGACGCGCGCGACGCTTTCGAAAGGTTTTTCATCGAGAAGACGCTCGCGGAGCAGGGCGGCAACGTGTCGCGCACCGCCCGCGCGCTTGGGCTGGAGCGGAGCCACCTGTATCGCAAGATGCGGGCGTACGGCATCAGGTGAACGCCCGCCGTGGCAGCTTCTTCGTCCCGTAGACTCCCACCAGCAGCACCGCTCCCAACAGGATGATCGCCGGGCCCGAGGGCAGGTCGAAGTAGAAGGAGAGCACGAGCCCGCCGAGGGTGATGCCGACGCCGATCAGCACGGAGCCGAGGAGGACGCTGCGCAGATCGCGCCACAGCATCAGGCTGATCACGGAGGGGATGGTCAGCAGCGCCACCACCAGGATGATGCCCACGACCTGGATGAGGATCACCACCGTGAGCGCGATCATCGCCAGCAGCAGCGACATGAGGAGCCGCACCCGCACGCCCCGCACCCGCGCGAAGACCTCGTCGAAAGCCACCGCCACGATCCCCTTGAAGAAGAGGAACAGGAGGCCGAGCACGAAGGCGGCGAGGACGAGGATGGCCGCCACGTCGCGGCGCGAGACGAGGAGGATGTTGCCGAAGAGGTAGGTCATCAGGTTGGGAGCGTAGCCCGGCGTCTTGTAGACGAAGACCACGCCCACCGCCATGCCCACCGCCCAGAGCACGCCGATCAAGGCGTCGTAGGAGCGGATGGTCTCGCGGTCCACGGCGCCCAGCGCCAGCGCGCAGACGAGCGCCACCGGAATGGCGCCGAGCAGCGGATCGATGCCGAGGAAGAAGCAGACTCCCATGCCGCCGAACGCCGCGTGGCTGATGCCGTCGCTGATGAAGGCGAGCTTCTTGACCACCACGAAAGTGCCGATGACGCCGCACAGCACGCTCGCCAGCACGCCGGCGATGAGAGCGTTGCGCAGGAACTCGTAGGAGAGGGCGTCGAGGAAGGTCGGCAAGGGCTCGTCTCGTCAGTGGCGATGCAGCACGCGATGCGGCACGCCGTGGGTGACCAGCTCCACCGGACAGCCGTAGACCTCTTCCATGACCTCCAGGGAGAGCTCGGGATCGCCGTGGTAGAAGAGCCGCCGGTTGATGCAGGCGATGCGCCGCACCATGGAAGCGATGGAGGTCACGTCGTGGGTGACGACGACGACGGGGATGCTGCGGTTCAGCTCCTCCAGCAGCTCGCTCAAGGTGGCGCGCGACTCGGCGTCGATCGAGGCCGTGGGCTCGTCGAGGAAGAGGATCTCGGGATCGGAGACCAGGGCGCGGGCGATGAGCACCCGCTGGAGCTGGCCGCCGGAAATCTCGGCGACGTGAGAACGAGCGATGCCGGAGAGGCCGAGACGCTCGATCGCCGCGTCCGCGGCCGCACGGTCCCGCCGCGACCAGGGCCGCAGCAGGCCGCCCAGGCCGCCGTTGCCGAGCCGGCCCATCAGCACCATGTCGGAGACCCGCAGCGGGAAATCCTTGTCGAAGGTCGAGAACTGAGGCACGTACCCGAGCCGGCCGCGCGGATCGTCGCCGGAAGGCAGGTGATAGACCACCTCGCCGGACCACGGCCGCAGCAGCCCCAGCATCACCTTGAGCAGCGTGGTCTTGCCGCCGCCGTTGGGGCCGATGATGGCGAGGAAATCGCGCGGCTGGATGTCGAGATCGACGCCGTCCAGCACCACCTCGCGGCCGTAGCCGAAGGTGAGGTTGCGGACGGCGACGACGGGATCAGACACGGGGATGCACCTCTGAAGTAGAGGCCAGGCCTGCCCGCGAAACCTCACCCCCTGGCCCCCTCTCCATCGGAGATGGAGAGGGGGGACGATGCAGCACCGGCTTTGCCACAGGGGATCGTCGAGCCGGCAGAACCCTCCGCCCAAGTTCCCCCTCTCCATCTCCGATGGAGAGGGGGTCAGGGGGTGAGGCCTCGAAGGGCATACCGGCCCGCTCTACCTCATCCCCCTCCAGCGCCTCCTCCAGCTCGCGGCTCACCCGCCGCAGGTTCCCCAGCCAATCCCGCTCCTGGGGATCTGCAACCAGGATCCGGCCCTCCACCGCCTCCGCGATCACCTGCGCGCTCTTGCGCGGGAAGCCGCTCTGCACGAAGACCACCTTCACGCGCTGCCGCCTCGCCTCCTCGATGAGCTGGATCAGCCGCGCGGCGCTCGGCTCCTTCCCCTCAGCCTCGATGGCCACCTGCCGCAGACCGTACTCGCGGGCGAAGTAACCCCACGTCGGGTGGTAGACCATGAACGAGGTCCCGCGTACGGGAGCCAGCCGCGAGCGGATCTCCCGGTCGAGCGCGGCGACGTCGGCTGCGAAGCGCGCGAGATTGGCCCGGTACTCCGCGGCATGGCCGGGATCGATGCGCTCCAGGGCCGCGGCGATGTTACGCGCGGCGACGGACACGGTCTCCGGAGCTACCCAGACGTGAGGATCGCCGGCGGCGTGATGGTGGCCGTGCTCGCCGCCTTCTCCTTCACCCTGGATCAGCCGCATACCGCGCGACATGTCCACCACCTCGACGCCGGGCAGGTCCGCAAGGAGAGGCGCGATGCGCGCCCGCTCGAACTCGAAGGCGGGATGACCCACCGCCACATAGAGCCGGGCGCGGCTCAAGGCCACCATCTGGCGCGGCGTCAGCGGATAGTCGACGTGCGAGTAGCCGGGCGGGATCATCACCTCCACCGCGACGCGGGGCCCGCCGATGCGCTCGACGAAGTACGCCTGCGGCGGCACGCTCACCGCGACGCGAATGCGGCCGGC